>CACXEB010000228.1 GCA_902766515.1 uncultured Eubacteriales bacterium | reverse complement strand
ATCCCATCGCCCTGCGGGTTTCGGCCTTCGGCCTCATCCGCCGGGTGAACCGGCGGACTCCGGGATTCCGTGCCGCAGAGGACAGGGGGGGACGCCGCGGGGCTGTGGAGGTGGACAGCTGGGGAAAATGACGACGGTTCGGCCTGCGGCCTCCCGCGAATGCGGGAGGGCGGGTGGGGACGTCACTGGACGGCGGGGATGGATCGCAGAAGGTGCTTCTTCATTCGTCTTTGGCTATTCCTCTTATCTCCTTTGCGTTGCAGTGTACAGCAACGCGGGTTTTGCAGGGGTCGGCGATTCCGTGAGCGGTTCCATGGACAAAAGGCTGAAAATCTGCTAAAATGGCCTGCGATGAGGGGAGGCGAGGGCATGGAGGACAGGGACACGAAGCAGCCGCTGGCTGAACTTCCCCCGCGCGACCCGCTCGAAACGCCTTATCCGGACCGGGCGGCCCGGAAGCCCCGCGGCCGCCACGAGGCTGCCCGCAGCGACCGGCCCCGGCTGTGGACCGGCCTCATCATCGCCTCGGTGGTCGTCCTCATCGGCCTGATGCTGTACGCGGTCGGCCGGCTTTCCCGCAGGGACGCTTTCGAACGCCTGCAGGCAGCGGACCGGGCGCAGACCCTGGCGGACGGCGTCACGGTCAACAGCATGCCGGTCGGCGGTCTCAGCCGCGCGCAGGCCCTGCAGATGCTCAACGCGCGCCAGCTGTCGGACGGCCGCGCCTTCCAGTACCGGATCATCGCCGGGGAGCGCGTCTGGTTCATGACCCAGGCGGACCTCCCGCTGGGCAGCAACGCGGATGCGCTGATCGCCCAGGGCTGGGCAGCCTCCCGGGCGCTGCGCCTGAACCGCGGCGAGATCCTGGACGCGCCGTTTGCCGCCCGGGCCCGCCTGCGTGCCCGGCTGAGCGATTCCGGCCTGAGCCTGACCACCCTGACGGGCTACACGCTGGACGACGTCACGCGCTATGCCGCCGGCATCGCCGAAAGCGTGGACCGCGAACCCGTCAGCGCCGCGCTCGCCGCCGTTGACTTTTCCCGGCGCAGCTTCTCTTTCAGCGAGGATATCCCCGGCCTTCGGCTGGACCAGCCGGCGCTCGTCGGGGAAATCACCCGGCTGCTGGACGCGGGCGTCACGGACGCGGACATCGAAGCGCCCGTGCAGACGACCCCCGCGCGGATCACCCGGCTCCGCCTGATGAACACCTTCGGCTGCCTGGAGATCCGCAGCTTTGAAACGCGGACGCCCGGCGGGGACGAGGGCGTGCAGAAGCTAACCGCCGCGCTGAACGGCGTCATCATTCCCGGCAGCGAGACCGTCAGCCTCCGCGGCCTGGCGGAGCCGACCGTCACCGATTTTGAGCAGGCCAACGCCAGCCGGTTTGCCGCCGCTTTCATGGACGCGGGGCTCTGCGCCGGGATGTCGCTGATCGAGCGCAGCGGCCGGGAGGATGCCGCGGACGATGAGCGCGGCCTGGACGCCCGCCTGGACGCACAGGCGGACCTCCGGATGAAAAACGGCGCGGAGACGCCGATGTGCGTCCTGTGCTACTACACGCCCCACAACAGCCGCGGCCTGGCCGGCTCCGTCACGCTGGAGGTGTACGGCATCCTGCGCGAAGCCGGCGAAAGCGCCGAACTGCGGGCAGAAACGCTGGAAATCCTGCCGGCCGGCGCCCCGGAAACGCGCGTCAGCGACGCTTTGGAGCCCGGCGCCCGGCTGCTCAGGCGCGAAGCGCGCGACGGCGCCCGCGTCAACACGCTGCTCGTCAGAAAATCAAACGGCAGGGTCTTCAGCACCGAGGTCGTCGACAGCTGGACCTACCCGGCCGTCAACCGCCTGATCGAAACAGGCCCCGTACAGTAAGGAGACAATCATGCGCAAAGGCGACGAACGCAAGGCCGCGCTGCTGGAAGCGGCCCGGGAACTCTTCTTCACCCGCGGCTACGCGGCGACCAGTGTCAACGACATCCTGGACACCCAGCACATCAGCAAAGGCAGCTTCTACCACCATTTCGAAAGCAAGCTGGAGGTCCTGACCGAGCTGTGCAAACAGCACCAGGCGGACATGCTGCAGCGCTTCCGCGAGGCTGTCCGCGACGATACGCCCATCCTCGCGCAGCTGGACCTGCTGCTGTATTACGCCCTCCCGGCCATCCCGGAGGAAACGGAGATGTGCGCCCTGCTGATCGAGCTGCAGCGCACGCCCGAGGGCGACCAGGTGATCTCCGCGATGCTTGCCGCCCAGCGGACCACGTTCTTCGGTCCCTTCGCCGGCCTGATCCGCGCCCTGGCCGCCGAAGGCCAGGCCTACCTGCCCTTTGACACGCTGCCGGAGCTGGTCTGGGACATGCATACGGCCCTGTACCGCCGGATTTTGAGCCTGGGCGCCGATTACGCGTCCGGCGTGCTCAGCCTGCTGCCCAACACCGACGAAACCGCCCTGCTGAACGCCATGCGGTACCTGCTGGAGCGCAGCCTGGACCTGCCCTTCGGCAGCCTGAACATCATCCGCGCCGAAGTCCTGCGGCAGACCCTGAGCGACGCCGCCGGGATCGCCCGCCAGGCCCGGCTGCAGAAGCCGGCCGAATAGTTTCCGTCCGAAAGGAATCGCCCATGCGGACCCCATTACCCATCATTTCCCCGCTGAACAACATGTCGATGCTGTTCAATTTCCTGTTCAGCATGCTCACCAGCAGCCTGCTGCTGGGCAATCCGCTGATCGGCGGCGGCCTGTACCTGCTGGGCCGGACGGCAACCGTGTACGGCCAGTGGCTCCACCCGCTGCACTTTCACCAGCTGAGCCGGCAGCACAAGCGCATCGCCGTCATCATCCTGCTGATCGTGTTCGTCTGCGCGCTCCTGCTGTCCTCCGCCCTGCCGGTGCGCATCGATTCGACCGTCTTCTGGCTGATCATCTCCATCATCTTCCTGGGCACCCTGCGGCCGCTGGTCACGCGCCACATGATTGAGCGCATCACCGCCCGCGGCCTCAAGCCGTTTCCCGCGTTCATGCGGCTGCTGCTGGCGGAGCTCGCCATGCTGACCGCGCCCACCGCGCTCATTTTCCTGACGGTCCTGCCGCCGGAAAGCTGGATGCTGATGACGGGCTACCTGGTCGGGACGGTCTGGGAGTGCATCGAGCAGTGGCGGCTCAGGTATTACCGCACTGACCCGGACGCGGCGGACGAGGAGGACATGAAGTCCCTGCAGGACGTTCACGCCTGGCGGACCTTTTCCCACCTGCTGTTCGTCGTGATCGCCGCCATCCAGGCCACCCTGATCATGGCCTACACGTTCATCAGCTGCACGGCCGGAGAGATGCTGCTGTGCATCGGTGTCGCGGTGCTCGGCACCAGCGGCGCCTACCTGCTGACCGGGGTGCTGCTCCGGCTGTTCGGCATGCGCAGGCGGGACCCCTCCAATGTCCTGTTCCTGGGCATCGCGCTGTGGCTGGCGGGGCTGGTCTACTTTTCCAACAACATCCTGAGCCGGTCCCTGGTCAGCGCCTACCTGTCCCTGGCGCTGTCGGCCATGGGCATCGGCGTCTGCGTCCGCGTGCTGCTGCACATGGAAAGCGCGATCCGCAACATGGTTGCCTTCTCCCTCGGCCACCCGCCCACCCAGGCGCTGGAAAGGTACCTCCGGTTCGAGGTCGACTTCGCGTCCCTGAGCGGCCAGCTGATCGCCCTGCTGGGCATCGCGCTGTTCTGCTTTTTCAATAAGTCGGGCCTGCCCAACACCATTGAGGAGCTGGCCGCCGGCATCCGTCCGCTGATGCTGGTGCCCGCCACGCTGCTGGTGTTCGGCGCGCTGATCTGCGCGCTCCTGTTCCCCATGACCAAGCAGCACCTGCAGAAGCTGGACCGCTACATGGAGCTGGAGCACCAGGGCGGCGACAATCCGGCCCTGCGCGCCCAGCTGGAAAGCGTCATCGTGCGCCGGTCGCTCAAGCATTACGGTGTCAAGCTGATCATGCTGGTGATGCGGCCCTTCTTCTACCACCGGATCCGCGGGCGGGAGAACGTGCCGAACGACCCGGACCGGTCCATCGTCTTTGTGTGCAACCACGGCGAGGTCTACGGGCCGATCGTCACCAACCTGTACGTGCCCTTTTCCTTCCGTCCCTGGGTCATCAACGAGATGATGGACGTAGACGCCATCGCCCGCCGCACGGCGGAGGGCACCTTCTCCCTGTGGACATGGATGCCTGAAAAGTGGCGGTTGCCGATCGCCCGCCGGGTCGCACCCTTCCTCGCGTGGATCATGCGGTCGGTGGACGCGATCCCCGTGTATTACCAGGAGCCCGCGAAGCTGCGGCACACCTTCCGCGAAAGCATCGAAGCGATGGAGGCCGGGGACAACATCCTGCTGTTTCCGGAAAACTCCGATGACACGCCGGACCACCACTACAAGCTGTCAGGCGTGAGCCACTTCTTCACCGGGTTCACCATGCTCGCGCCGATGTATTACCGCAAGACGGGCAAGCGGGCGATCTTCGTCCCGATTTACGCGGACAAGAAGCGCCGCGTCCTGACCTTCGGGGCGGCGACGGAATACCAGCCGGACAATCCGCCCGACGAGGAGCGGGACCGCCTGTGTGAAGTGCTGCGCAACGAGATGCTCCGCATCGCCGGAGAGGAGGTCGAGCCATGACCCCCGCAGCGCGCGCCGAAATATGGCTCAGTATGTCCGAGGCCCTCACGGCGCGCGGCCGCCGGCTGCTGCTGGAGGACGCGGGCGGCGCCTCGTCGGCGCTCGCGCGCTTCGGGCCGCAGGCGCTCCGCCTGGTCGGGGACAGGGCCTACCGGGAGCTGTCCGATGCCGCCGGCGCCCTGGACCAGGCCCTCGCGCGCATGGACGCGCAGGGTATCCGGGCGCTGACCCCGGACGATCCGGACTTCCCGGCGAAGCTGGCCGGCATCCCCGATCCGCCGGCGCTGATCTACGTGCGCGGCCGCCTGAACAGCCGGCCCGCCGTTGCCGTCGTCGGCTCCCGCAGGGATACCCGGTACGGCAGGGAGCAGGCGCAGCGCATCGCGCGGGAGCTGGCGGAGGCGGGCGTGGTCATCGTCAGCGGCCTGGCCCGGGGCATCGACACCGCCGCGCACAAGGGTGCCGTACAGGCCGGGGGCCTGAGCTTCGGCGTGCTGGGCTGCGGCCTGGACCAGATGTACCCGAAGGAGAACACGCCCCTCGCCGACGAGCTGATCCGCCTGGGCGGCGCGGTCCTCAGCGAGCTGCCGCCCGGCGCGGCGCCGCTGCCCTATCATTTTCCCCGCCGCAACCGGCTGATCAGCGGGCTGGCGGACGGCGTCCTGCTGATCGAAGCCACGCTGCGATCGGGCACCCAGTCCACCATCAACCACGCGCTGGATCAGGGCCGCACCGTGTTCGCGCTGCCCGGCAACGTCGACGCTCCCGGCAGCGAGCTGCCGCTGCAGCTGCTGCGGGACGGCGCCGAGTTGTGCACCCGGGCCTCCGATATCCTGTCCAGGCTGAAGATCGCCCGTCCCGCCGCCGCACCTGCGCCTCCATCCACCGCCGAAGAACCGGACGATCCCATCCTGCGCGCCCTCTTCCGCGAGACCAAGACCTTCGAGGAACTCCTGGAGGAAACCGGCCTTTCCGCGCAGGCGCTCACCGCGCGGCTGGGCCTGCTTGAGCTGGACGGCCGGGTGGAGCGGCTGCCGGGCAGGGCCTTCGGCCTGTCCGCACAGTGACCTTTGTAAAAAAATTTTCCCAAAAATAGCCTTTTGGCGGAGTTTATGCTATACTGTGCAGCGTATGTCCATTTCTGGCGTACGGCGGGGGGATGATTCTGTCAAAACAACGTGAAGGTTCCGGCCGGAACGGTCCGGTCCCGTACCGGCGGGCGGCGGTCTGCGCGCTGGCGCTGCTGCTGGCCGGCGCGGCCGTCGGGATCTTCTGGTTCGCCCGCATGAGGGGCGGAGCCCCCGCCCGCGCGGCGCTGACCCTGCCGGATGCGGCACGGCCCACCGGCAGCGTCCATCTGAAGTACCTGCCCGGATCGCAGGAGCTGGCGGTCACCGAGACATTCTCCCTGACCAATCGCGAGGATACGGACCTGGAGCGGATCTGCCTGCGCTTTCACGCCGGGGCCTACACCGCCGCGGCATCCTCCCCGGCGGCCGCGGACGACCTGTTTGAATCGGCCTATCCGGCCGGCTTCAGCCCCGCGGCGGTCCGCCTGGACGGGTGCTGGGCGGACGACCGGCTGGTCCCCCTGGCGGCGGACGCCGGCCGGCCCGACCTCCTCTGGGCGGATGCGGCCGTGCCCGCGGGCGTGACGGTCCGCCTCCAATTGCGCCTGACGCTCACCCTTCCCGCCTGCGCCCACCTGTTCGGCCGCGACAGCGGGACCGTACGCCTGATCCAGGCGCTGCCGGTGCCTGCCGCCCGGCGGAACGGCGGCTGGGACACAGCGCCCGTCACCTCCTACGCCGCGCCGCAGGAGACGGACTACATGGATTTTGCCGTCACCGCGGACCTGCCGGACGGCTGGCGCATGGTCACCGGGACCGCGCAAGCCGCCAACCAGCTGGCGATCGTCCTGCTGGACGGTGACATGAAGCGGGCCAGCGCCGCCGTCAACGGCACGGACCTGACGGTCTGGGCGCCGACCGAGGCGCGGGCTGCCCGCCTGCTGGACGCCCTCCGAACCGCCTATCCCGCATACGCGCGGCGATACGGCGCGCTGCCGCTCAGCCAGCTGAACGCGGTCAGCCTTTCCCTGCCGGACAGCGGCCTCAGCGCGCCGGGGCTTTTGCTGGTCAACAATGACCTGGACGACGCCGAAGCCGCCGGACGGCTGACATACTGGCTGGCCGGCCAGTGGTTCGGCTGGGCGCTCGGCGCGGACAGTTACCGCGAGTCCTGGCTCACCTCGGCGGCCCGGCAATGGGCGGCCATCCGGGTAATCAGCGACACGCGCGGCGCGGCGGAGGCGGAGCGCCTCCACCGGCTTGAGGTCACCCTCCCCATGCGGGAAAACCTGCACGCCGCCGTCACGCCCGGCATGCCGGCCGACAGCTTTCCCAGCCTGACCGTCTTCCGCGCGGTCATGGACGGCCGCGCCGCCGCCCTGCTGGACGCGCTGGACGTGATGACGGACGGCCGGATGGATACATTTCTGGCGGATCTGGTCCGGAAGCACCGCTTTACCCGCATCAGCCGTCCCGTCTTCGAGGCGGAAGCCCTCGCCGCCTGCGGCGTCGACATCGCCCCGCTGATGACGGACTGGCTGGATACATACATGATCGAAAAAGGAGTCTGATCGACCGTATGAACAAAGAAGACTGCTGCGTCCTGATCCCGTCGCTGGAACCGGACGAAAAGCTGCCGGCGTATGTGAGCGACCTGATCAAGGCGCAGTACGGCATGGTGCTTGTCATCGACGATGGATCCGGCTCCGGCTACCAGCCGATCTTCGACCGGATTGCCGGCTGGGAACGGTGCCATGTGCTGCACCATGAGGTCAACCGCGGCAAAGGCGCGGCCCTGCGCACCGGCTTTGCCTATATCCTGGAGCATACGGACTTCCGGGGCGTCATCACCGCCGACTCCGACGGGCAGCACACGGTGGATGACACCGCGCAGCTGGCCGCGAAGATGACCGACGGCAAGGAGGAGCTGCTGCTGGGCAGCCGGGACTTTTCGCGGCACTCCACGCAGGTGCCCCCCAAGTCACGCTTCGGCAACCGGCTGACCTCCGGCATCTTTGCCCTCCTGTACGGACGGTACCTGCCCGATACGCAGACCGGCCTGCGCGGCATGAACCGGGCGATGCTCGATGATTGCCTGCAGATCACCGGCGACCGCTTCGAGTATGAGATGAACCAGCTGATCTGGTGCTCCCGGCACCACATCCCCATGACGGTCGTTTCCATCGAGACCGTATACCATAACGAGAACCAGGGGACCCACTTCCATCCCATCCGCGACTCCTGGCGCATCTACAAGCTGATCCTGGGCAATTTCTTCAAGTTCATGTCCGCCTCGCTGATCTGCTGGGTCGTCGACATCGTCCTGTTTTCCCTGTTCAAGCTGATCCCGGGGCTCGCGGAGCTGGAGCTGACCACGCCCTGGCTCAGAGCGCTGAGCCGCAGCCCGGAGCCGGTGCTGATCGCCACCGCGATGGCCCGCGTCTGCTCGGGCGTGCTGAACTTCGTCCTAAACAGGAACGTGGTCTTCAACAAGCAGCGGAGCAAGGGCGCCATCATCCGCTACTTTATCCTCTGGGCCGTCGTCATGCTGGTCTCCGGCGTGACCGTCAGCGCCCTGCACCACCTGACCGGCATCGAATCGACGGTCATCAAGATCGTCGTCGACCTGATCCTCTATTTCATCAACTACCGGATACAGAAAAACTGGGTTTTCGCCCAGAAGGAAGGAGCCTGATCATCCCATGAAACTGCCCGTACGTATCGCCCTGTGGGCGCTGTGCGCCGCAATGATCCTGCTGACCCCCTTCGTGCTTTCCTCCCCCCAGATCCTGGAGGACGCGCGCTGGGAGATCACCGACCAGATGGAAGAGAGCGGCCGCTGGCAGCTGTTCCCCACAGCCAGCGCCGAAGGCGAGTGGGAGGACGCACCCGTATATGAGCTGCCGATCGACCGTACCCCCGGCATGAAGCCGAACCCGGCCAACTTCACCGAGGACGGTTATGAGGACGACAGCATCAGCGTCCAGATGGAAACCCTGGAGCAGGATGGCGTCGTCTGGCGCATCGCCCGGGTCAACATCGCCTCCCCCACCCAGCTGCGCACGAACTTCTACGCCAAGAACATCAAGAGCGACAAGGGCTACGGCTACGTGTCCAAGATGGCCAAAGACAACAACGCCATCGTCGCCATGAACGGCACCGCCTTCACGCGCAGCGCCAAGCTGCACTCCTTTGAGGTGCGCATGAAGATCGTCCGGCAGACCAAGACCAACAAGGACCTGGACATCCTGATCACCGACGAGAACGGCGACTTCCACGTGTTCGTCAAGTCCAAGGGCGCAGACACCTTCGAGAAGGACACCGGCCATGAGATCATCAACGCCTTCATGTTCGGCCCCGCGCTGGTGCAGGACGGCACGGTGCTGGAGATCCCGAAGAAATACGCCAACTACAATTCCACCGGGAAGGAGCCCCGCGCCGCTATCGGCCAGACCGGCCCGCTGAGCTATGTCATGGTCATCGCGGACGGCCGCGGCAAGTCCGGCAGCGAGGGCTGCACCCTGCAGGAGCTGGCTGACTACATGGGCAGCCTTGGCTGCGAGCAGGCCTACAACCTGGACGGCGGCAACTCGGCGCTGCTGGTGTTCCATGACGAGATCTACAACTACAAGGCCAAGGAACGCGACGTCAACGACCTGATCTACTTCGCCACCGCCGTGCCGGAGGAGGCCTGGTAATGCCCGCCTTACGCGAGGACGCTGTGCTGACCCCGTTCCTGGGCGGCAGCGTCTATACCTTCGGCCTGTACGCGGCGGCGGGGCTGCTGCTGGCGGCCGCCGCACTGGGCCTGTTCGGCCGGAAGGTGAAGCTGCCGGCCGGGACCGCGCCGCTGCAGGCGCTGTTTTCCCTGGTCATCGGCTTCCTGCTGTCCCGGCTCCTGTACGGCCTGCTGGACGAAAGCCTGGGGGCGGTAATGCCCCTGTGGGCCATGGTCCGGTTTGATACCGGCGGCTATTCCCTGTACGGCGCCCTGGCGGGAGCCTGCATCGCGGCCGTGCTGGCGGCAAAGCTGACGCATGCCGCACCCAGCCGCTGCCTGGACATCCTCACGCCGGCCTTCCTGCTGTTCACCGCGGCCGAGCGCCTGGGCGAGGGCTGCATCGAAGGCTTCGGCCTGAGCCGCGGCCTGACGATCCCGGCCTTCTGCCAGCCCTGGCTGTCCGTCGTGGACGACTATGACACCTGGTTCCTGATGACGTGGCGGCTCGAATGCCTGGCCGCGCTGGTGCTCTGCGCCGTGCTGGCCGCGGACCTGTGGAAAAACCACCGGCCCGGCCGCACATTTTTCAAATTCATGCTGCTTTTCGGCGCGACGCAGATCATTTTCGAAAGCCTGCGCTACGACGGGCACATGACCGTCCGCAGCTTCGTGCGGATGGAGCAGATCTTCTCCATGGTGCTCCTGGGCACGGCTGTCATCATCCTGTCCGTCCGGCAATGGCATCGCCAGCGCGGGCTGGCCCTGGCGGCGCTCATCAGCATCCCGGCGGTGACCGGCATCGCGGTCGGCATTGAGTTCATGATCGACCGCACCGATATCAGCCGCCTCCTGCTGTACATCGTATTCATCGCGCTGGTCGCCGTCCCCGCCGTGCTCGGCTTCCGGCTGCTCAGGGAGGACCGGACATGACCAGGGAGCAGATCGAGCGCATCAACGAGCTGGCCCGCCTGAGCCGCGAGCGTCCGCTGACGGAAGCGGAGCAGAAGGAGCAGCATGCCCTGCGGCGCAGGTACATCGACGAATTCAAGGCCAATGTCAAAGCGACTTTGGACCACACCTACATCCAGGAGCCGGACGGCACCAAGCGGCCCCTCCGGCCCCGGAAGCCCAGCTGACCGACCGAGAGAGACCGTCCTGATACCACGCGAAAAAAACTTCATTTTCCGGGATAAAAACAGAGGAGTATTACGTCTTTATGAATGAGCGGGAAACCGCCCATCCGGCGCATCCGCCGATGGCCTATTATGACGGGCTTTATCGGGAGTACGCGACGGGCCTGCTCCGGCTCAGCCTGTATTACCTGGGCAGCCGGGAACAGGCGGAGGATGTCGTGCAGGACGTGTTTGTCCGGCTGATCTCCTCCGGGGCAGAAATCCAGACCGGCAGCGAAAAAGCGTACCTGCTGAAAGCCGCCGTCAACCGCTGCAAGGATATCTGGCGAAGCGCCTGGATCCGGCGCACGGTGCTGGGCAGTCCGGCGCTGGAACTGACACCGGACCCCAACGACATCACCGACGCAGTGGAGAAGACCGAGCTGCTGACCGCCGTCAACCGGCTGAAGCCCGAGTACCGCGAGGTCATCCTGCTGTACTATTACCAGGACTGCACCATCGAGCAGACCGCCGATATCCTCGGCGTGCCGTCCGGAACGGTGTCCAGCCGCCTGACGCGCGCCAGGCTGAGACTCAAAGAAATCCTCGAAGGGAAGTGAATCGTCTGTGACATTGGAAACGTTGGAAAAACAGCTGCAGCAATTGCCGAAGACCGCCGATGAACTGGCAGCCGATGTCCGGGCGGATGAAAAACTGTATCACGTGATCCGGACCCGCGCAGCGCAGCGCGGCGCCCGGACCGTACGACGCTGGATCGTGTCGGCGGCCGCCGTCGCCGCGGCCGCGGCGCTGATTCTGCTCTGCCTGCCGCAGGGCGGCCAGCAGTCCACGCTGAATATCGAAAGCGTGACCGCGGGCGATTCCGGCGGCGCGGCGCCGGCGCCCTCCACGCGGGCCGACCTGCCGGCCGGCAGCGTCACCCTGCAGAACGCCGACGATGTGCCCGCTTTCCGCAACCTGTGGGCGGGCAATTCGGACAGCCGCTTCCCCATGGTACTGGTGAACGGCGTGTACTACCGCCTGCTCTCCTCGCCCAAGCAGCTGAAAAACAGCCAGCTGGGCGCCGAGATCGGCACCATCGCCCAGTACACTACGGAAATGACGGGCACCGGCCTGTGCTCCAACACCGTGCTGTCGGGCGAAACCGTCTGGCAGGTGCGCGGCATGGGCGATTCCGTGGTCGCAGCCCGCATTGACGGCCAGATCCGCGTATTCCAACAGGTGACCGCCAACGGCCAGGGCCGTGTGCCCGCTTCCCTGTCGGAAGCCATCGCCCAGGGCGGCGTCACTGAAATCAGCCTGTCCGGCGTCGGCCGCGTCCGCGACGCGGCGACGGCGCAGCGGCTGGCGGGCGTGCTCGTGTCCCAGGCTTTCTGCCAGGGCGGCGGCTGCGCCCGGACCGGCCAGGTGCTGCACATCGCGTTCAGCAACGGCGTCACCCTGCAGATGTACGTGCAGAACGACAGCGTATCCTCTGCGGGCACCTGGTCCTGCCCCGCATTCTTCGAGCAGTTCCGGCAGGCAATATAAGGAGCAGCATGCGTAAAACAGTCCTTCTGTCCATCACCGGCGTGAGCAAGACCAACGGTGTCCCCGATGACGCGATCCGGATGTTCACCACCGGGTACCTGAGCGGGGACGGCGACAGCTGGAAGCTCCGCTACAGCGAGACTTCCCCGGACGACGTCCGGGACAAGAACCACGTGACCCTGACCATGTCCAACGGCACCGTGACCATGACCAACAGCCAGGGCAAGGGCGCGGACATGGTGTTTGTGCGGGGCAGCCGCTACGAGGGCGTCTACCGCACGCCGTACGGCGATATGGATATGGCGGTTTTCCCCAGCGTGGTCCAGTACCATATCGGGCGGGACAGCGGGGAGATCAACCTGAGCTACCAGCTGGATTTCGACGGCGAATACGCCTCTGACCACGAGCTTCACATCCGTTATGCCGATAAAGCCTCCGGCCGCACGGCCGCTTCTTGAACCCCTGAGGGACTCCCTGCGCGAATGTCTGGGAGTCCCCTGCTTTGTGCGCCGATGCCGGCAGCCCGATGCGCTGCTGGCATCCGACCTGCCGCGCCGCGTACCGGACCCGGAGCCGATCCTCGTCCGGCTGGCGGCCACCGGCCGGTGGCTGTATACCCTGAGGGACGGGCTGCTGCTGCTGGATCCCAGCACGGCCGCCTGGCATACGCTGATCACTGAGGCGCCGCGGAGCGCACCGCGCCAGCAGGAAGCCTATCCGGCCTACCCGTTTCTGGCCGCCTGCGCCCTGCGCCTGGCGGCGCGGGAAACGGACCCCGCCGACCACCCCATCGCCCTCCTCCGCAGGACGCTCAAGCGCCTGGACGCGGGCGAGTTTGCATTGCTGCAGGATGAGCTGCCGGCGGCTTTCGCCGTGCTGCTGCGCCGGCATGAGCCGCCGCCCACCGCGGCCGGTCTGTACACGCTGGACGCGCTGTGGCAGGCCGCCTGCGCATCCGGCAAGAATACCATGAAAGGAAGCGAGCTGATATGCTGATTACCTGGAACGGACATTCCGAATTCCTGCTCGAAGCCGCGGACGGCTACCGCGTGCTGACGGATCCCTTCGACGCCCAGACCGGTTATCCGATGCGCCGCGTCCGCGCTGACGCGGTCGTCGTCTCCCACGGCCACGGTGACCACAGCTATACGGACAAGGTCGAAGGCAGCCCGATGATCCTGCGCGAGCCCACCGTCACGCGCCTGACGCCCCATGTCCGCGTCAGCGCCATTTCCGCCTGGCACGACGACGCGCAGGGCGCCAAGCGGGGCGCCACCCTGCTGACCGTCATTGAGATGGACGGCCTGCGCATCGCGCACCTGGGTGACCTGGGAACGCCGCCCGACGCGAAACAGCGGGAATTCCTGCGGGCCATCGACCTGCTGATGCTGCCCGTAGGCGGCTTCTTTACCATTGACGGCGCACAGGCCGCGCAGATCGTCGAGGACATCGTGCCCCGCGTGGTCCTGCCGATGCACTATAAGACCAGCTGCAACAGCGCGTGGCCGATCACCGACGCGCGTCCCTTCTACGAAGCCTGGGGCCAGCCGATGCCGGCGCCCGTCCCCCTGCTGCGCGTGACATCGGAGGATATCGCGTGCTGCGCGCCCAGCTACTTATTTGAGGTGTCTGCTCTATGATTACGCTTTCACAGGTCACGAAAACCTATGCGAAAAATGCCAAAAAGGCTGTGGACGGCCTGACGCTTGAGGTCAAAAGCGGCGAACTCTTCGGTTTCATCGGCCCCAACGGCGCAGGCAAAACCACCACGATCAAGCTGATCACCGGCATCCTGACGCCGGACAGCGGCACCGTCAGCGTGGAGGGCCGTTCCATGTCGGAAGACCGGCTGGCCGCCCAGCGCATGATCGGCTACGTCCCGGACGGCAACGACCTGTACGACCGCCTGACCGGCCTGGAATACCTGGGCTTCATGGCCGATATCTACCAGGTAGGCGCGGCGGAACGCAAGGCGCACATCGAAAAATACCTGGACCTGTTTGACCTGAAGGACGCCGCGGCCAGCCAGATCCGGTCCTACTCCCGCGGCATGAAGCAAAAGCTTGCCGTCATCGGCGCGCTGATCCACCAGCCGCCGGTCTGGATCCTCGATGAGCCGCTGACCGGCCTGGACCCGCGAGCCAGCCACCTGCTGAAGGAGGAAATGAAAGCCCACTGCGCCAAGGGCAATACGGTCTTCTTCTCCACCCACGTGCTCGAGGTCGCTGAAAAGCTCTGCACCCGCATCGGCATCATCGACCACGGCCAGCTGATCGCCGAAGGCACCATGGAGGAGCTGCGGGAAGGCGAAAAAGCCACTTCGCTGGAAGAGCTTTTCCTGTCCCGGACGGAGGACGAAGGGAGCGAAGAGGCGTGACCGGCTATTTTGCACTGCTGCGCCTTCAGCTGCTGTCCCGCTATGCGGACCTGAAGCCCGGCAATATCAAAGCGCAGTTCGCGGAGAAGGGCTGGAAGGCGGTGCTCCGCCCCCTGGGCGTCATCGTCCTGCTGATCTATCTGGGCACTTTCCTGGTGGTGATCGAAAACGGCATCATGACCCGGCTGATGGCCATGGGGCTCCCGGACATGCTGCCCAACCTGGCCGTGACCATGGGCACGCTCGGCACGCTGATCATGGCGTTCTTCTTCGTCATGAGCGCGCTCTACTTCAACCGGGACGCCGTCCTGATGGCGGCGCTGCCCATCCGCACCCGCACGCTGCTCTGCGCGCGGCTGACCCAGATCTGGCTGAGCGAAACGGGCATCAACGCCCTGATCCTCCTGCCGGCGGGCATCATCTACGGCGTCCGGACGGGCGTGGCCGCCACGTACTACCTGCGGCTGGCGGCCGTCTGGCTGACCCTCAGCATGCTGCCCATCGCCGCCATCGCGCTTTTGTCCACGCTCCTCATTCGGCTGTCCAGCCTGTGGAAGCGGCGTGAACTGCTGGCAACCATCTGCGGCCTCGTCTTCCTGGCAGTCTACCTGGTCTTCTGCATGAACATGGGATACATGGCCGGGGACAACGAGAACGCCTCCGAGATGCTGGCCAATCTCCTGGCCAGCCAGCAGGCGCGCATCCAGGCCATGTTTTCCTTCTTCCCGCCGATGCGTTGGGCCGCCGCCGGCCTGCTGGGCGACGGCGGAAAGCTGCTGCTGTTTACCGCCGTCAGCCTGGCTGCTTCAGCGCTGGTAATCGTGGTCCTGACGACCGTATACCGGAAGCTGTCGCTGCTGCAGGGCGAAACCAGCGCGGCAGTGATGAAGCGGAGCGGAAAAGGCGCCGGCGCGGTGCGCTCCCCGCTCAGCGCCTGCTGCCGCCGCGAATGGCTCAGCATCCTGCGCGTACCGACCTACGCGGTCAATCTGCTGCCGACCGCCATCCTGCCGACCATCATGATCGTCGCCCTGTTCATGGGCATCCGGAAGAACGGCCAGGATATCCTGGAGACGCTGACCGGAACCGTTTCCGACGGCGTCATCGTCGCGGTGCTCGCGGCGGCCATGGGGTATATGACCGGCATCAATCCGGCCGCCTCCTCCGCGGTGACCCGCGAGGGCTCGGGCCACGCGGTCCTCAGGTCCCTGCCGGTCGGTTCCCGGACATCGGTGCTCGCCAAGCTGATCATCAGCTACGGCATCTCCCTGTCCGGTACGCTGATCGCCACGGTCGCTCTGGCCGTACTGGCGCCTTCCCTGCTGGTCCATGCCCTGCTGGCCTTTGTACTCTGCGCGCTGTACGGATTCGCCACGACCTGCCTGTCCCTGGCCCGCGATGTCCGGAACCCCAGGCTGGACTGGGTGACGGAGCAGGAGGCCGTCAAGCAGCAATCCGGCGTCCTGATCGGCCTCCTGATCAGCTGGGGTATCCTCGTGGCGCTGGCCGTCGCCAGCTTCGGCCTGCTGAGCCTGGACATCGGCATGTACCTGTACACGGCCATCCTGGCCCTGCCCCTTGCCGTGCTGTCCTGGCTGACTTACCGGCGGCTGATGACGACCGCGGACCGGTATTATTGAGCGTCAATACAAAACGGCATGATTCCTCATGCCGTTTATCTTTGCCGGCTCCCGCCGGACCAGCTTCGGTCAGTACTCGAGGACCCGGGGAAGTTCCTTTGCCTGATCCACCCATTTGCGGACCATCTTGAGATAGGGCACGCTGCGGACCAGGTGCTGTTCCTCGTTGATTTTCTCCATGCGCTCCGTCAGGTTCTCCGGATTGCGCTGCGCGAGCTCCCGGACGGTATCCACGCCCGCCGCCTCCAGCAGTTCGGCGTACTGGCCGGCCACGCCCTTGATGCGGAACAGATCTGCGTGGTTGGCCCAGCTCAGTACCTGTTCCTCCGATATGCCGCTTTTTTCCGCCAGGATCTTCCGATCCTGCTTGGTCTTACAGGCATCCAGCATCTGCTCGACCGTGACGATGCCTTCCTCGTTCAGCTTGGCGCGGTACGCTTCGCCGATCCCTTCGATCTGCTCGATCTTCTTCATGGCAGCCATCCTTTCTTCATCCTCGTTCGTTGTCATTCAACACACCAATTGCATTATACAGGAAATTCCGTCAAAAAGCAAGTGTTATTTGGGAGGAATCCGGCCAGATGATTCAGGACATCCGTTCGAAATACGACCTGACCTATCGCCTTGAGCCACCCCGCCCGCAGGATCCGGTGATCTGCTGCCGGCAGGGCGAAATCTATGCGGCATCGGTTGCGCCGCTGGCTTTTCCGACGGCAGGCCGCTTTGAAGGCCGGCCGCTGACCCGGCTGTTCCGCGTCGGCGGCGATACCTATTACCTGCTGGAGGACGAAGCGTCCGCGCTGCCGGAAGGCCTGCAGCCGCTGTCCAGGCGCGTCCTCCGCAGCGCCATGCCGCAGGACCGCGCGTTTGCCGCCATGACCGGGATGCACCTGGCCCACTGGTACGCGCACAGCCGGTACTGCGGCCAATGCGGCGCGGCGATGCGGAAATCGGACACCGAGCGGGCGATGGTCTGCCCCGGCTGCGGAAACACGGTTTATCCGGCGATCGCTCCGGCCGTCATCATCGGCGTCGTCAAGAACGGCCGCATCCTGGTCTCGCGGTACGCCAACCGCGGCTATACCGGGCTGGCCCTGCTGGCGGGCTTCTGCGAGATCGGCGAAACGCCGGAGGATACCGTGCGCCGCGAAGTGATGGAGGAGGTCGGCCTGCGCGTCACCCGGACGGTCTACGCCGGCAGCCAGCCCTGGGGCTTCGACCGCGACCTGCTGCTCGGCTATTACTGCGAGGTGGAGGACGGCGAGATCCACGCGGATCCCGGCGAGCTGAAGGAAGCCTGGTGGATGCCGCGCGAAGAGATCGGCCCCCTTTCGGACAGCGCTTCCCTGACCTTCCACCTGATGGCGCGGTACCGGGACGGCTTTGAGCCCTTTGCGCCGGACGCCGGTCTCACATTCCGCCATGCCCGGAAGGAGGAACTGCCCGAGATCATGCGCATCTACGCGGGCGCGCGGGCATTCATGGCCGCGCACGGCAATCCGCGGCAGTGGGGCCAGAGCGGCTGGCCGCCCGAAGCGGTGATCGACCGGGATATCGACCGCGGCAGGCTGTACGTCTGCACGGCGGATGACCGGCTGCAGGGCGTATTCTATTATGATTTTGCGCTGGACGCCGAGCCCGGCTACCGCGGGATCGAGGACGGGCAATGGTCCGTGGACGCGCCGTACGGGGTCGTCCACAGGATGGCCAGCGCGGGCCGCCGGGGCGGCGTCGGCGCCGCCATCATCGCGTGGGCTTTCCGGCAGGCCGGTTACCTGCGCATCGACACCCATCCGGATAACCGGGTCATGCAGGCGCTGCTCAGCCGGTGCGGCTTTACGCGCCGCGGCATCATCCATGTGACCGAGGACAACGATCCGCGGTATGCCTATGAAAAAATCTCCTGACCCCGCACGCCGCCGGCGGATCCTGTGGATGGCCGCGCTGGCAGCGGCCTGCCTTTTGCTCGCGCAGGCCTGCCTGGCGGAGGAGATGGTCGCTTACAATGAAAAGCTCCGCTTCCCCCGGGACGCGGAGACCATTGACTTCGGCGCCGTGCGGATCACGGACTGGGACGGGCTGCCTGCTTTCCTCCGCCAGTTTCCAAGGCTCCGCCGGGTGGACATGTTCGCGTCGCCGATCATCCCCCGGCGCGCAAACGCGCTGCACGACGCATTCCCGCTGGTCAGGTTCGGCTGGACGCTGCGCATCGTATCCTATGACCACCACGAGCACCAGGTGCGGACGGACGCGACGGCCTTTTCCACCCTGCACAGCAACCGGTCCACGCCGCATACGGACGAAGAGCTGTCCGTCCTGCGCTTCTGTACGGAGCTGCGGGCCTTGGACATCGGCCATAACGCGGCGACGAACCTGGACTTCCTGTACGGCCTGCCCGAGCTGCGCGTGCTGATCGTCGCGCTGAACCAGGTGACCGACCTGACGCCCATCGCCTCGCTCACACACCTGGAATACCTGGAAATCTTCCGCAACCGCGTCACCGACCTGACGCCGCTGAGCGGCCTCAGGCACCTGAAGGACCTGAACATCTGCTATAACCGGATCACCGATGTCTCGCCCCTGTACGCGCTGACGGGCCTCGAGCGGCTGTGGGTCCATCACGCGGCCTATTACAATACCGCGGAGCGGAACCTTTCGAAGGCGCAGCTCACCGCGCTGCGCCAGGCGCTGCCCGGCACGGTGATCGACGATGTCTCCTCCCCCACCGACGGCGGCTGGCGGGAGCATCCGCGGTATGAAACGCTTTACCGGATGTTCAGGGCCGGCGAGTATATCCCCTTTGACGAATGACCGACAGGCCAAGCCCCACCGCGCTGAGTGCCGCCATGCCGAGACAGACCGGCCTCAGGTGGGCCAGCACCGCCTCCCGCGCGGAGGCCGGCAGCAGGTCCGTCAGCAGGTAGGGCTTGTCCAGCACAAACTGCGCCCAGGCATTAAGGCCGATCATGGCGGCCGCCAGCAGCACCCGGCCGCCGCGGCGCACAAGCCCGCCCTCCGGGCAGGCGATCGCTTCCCGGAGGGCCATCGCCAGCAGGATCGCGGCGCACCACAGCTGGTCCAGCCGGATGAAATGCCAGCTGATCGTGTTGGACCGGAGCACCTCAAAAAACACCTGGCCCGCGCAGAGCGCCGCCAGCGTCCCGTACCAGCGCCCCCGGCGGAAGGACAGGGCCATGACGGCGAGCGCATACGCGGCCTCCCACAAACAGACCGCCCAGAACCATTCGCCCCAGGCATTGCGCACAGCGAGAATTGTGCCGGCGGCCCAATGGCCTTCCGCCAGCATCGTCCCCGCCCCCACCGTGCCCAGCAGGTATTCCAGCAGCCGGAACGCCGCGGTCAGCAGCGCCCCCCAGGGGGCGAAGCCGTCCAGCGTGTCCGCCAGGCGGACGCGCGTCCAACGGGCCCCCAGCGCCAGCCCCGCGACGGCGCCCGCCATGCCGCCCGCAAACGAAAAAGTGCCCGTACGGCACAGTACCAGCGCCCGGATCCCCCAGCGCATCCACTGCTCCCGGGCATAAAAGCAAAGATAGCCGGCTTTCGCCAGCAGGAATCCGCCCAGGGCCGCGCAGCAGCAGAGCAGCGCGGTCTTCGCGGGCGGGATTTGTTTTTTTCCGGCCGCGGCCCACAGGGCCCCGACCGCCAGGACGCACGCGGCGGCGGCTGCCGGATAGCTCACGGCTGCCCCTCCTCCCGCGCGGAGGCAAAGTAAATGATGTCGCAGAGATCGCGGGTATCCGGGTTCTCCGGATCATTGATCTTGGTCCCGTTGAAAATCATCATGCAGGATTTGCCGCCGTCCAGGTTATAGGCCGTCTGCACCTGCTGCCGGGCCACCAGGTTGGCGAACTGCACCAGCGTCATCCCGGAAGAGCCGCGCGCGTGCGTCGCGCAGCAGATGCACTTGTAATGGAGCGGGCCCGCCTGGGCAATGGCCATGCGCTGGCGCGGCTCGTTTTCCGCCATGCCGTCACCCGTGATATAGGTCACCCGCCTGCCGTCCTGCACCAGGATCGGGCCGAAGAAGAAAGCGTTAATGATCCGCTTGCCGTCCACCGTGCCGTCGATGCTCCCCTTTCCGGCCAGCGGGACGGTATGGAAATCCCCGTCCTCGTCGATCAGCAGCACGTCCCGGTTGCCCCACAGCACGTTCAGGTAGGTGACGCCCTGCCGGAGGATATAGCCGATGCCCGTATAGCAGAAAAAATCGCCGTTGATGGCCAGTACGGCGTTGACCCGCTTCGCCATCGCTTCCCCGCTGACGCGCATGTCGGACTCAAAGGTATCCGCGGGCGCCGTCCGCAGCTGGGACGCGTCCCGCAGGCGGATGTCCGCGACCCAGTAGTCGCAGTCCTGCGCCCGCCCCTGGGTGATTTCCACCCGGATGGTCGGATCCTCATATGTCCAGCCGTCAAAGCCGGACGCAAGCGGCGCGCGGCCGCCGCTCAGGTCGATCGGCAGGCCGCCTTCCGCCAGGCTCCCCCGCGTCGCCAGCAGCACCGCGATGGCCAGCGCCAGCGCCATTTCCCGTTTGATCCGCCGTTTCATATCCCCGTCGCGTCCTTTCCGCCTGCGCGTTCAGATGTCCGTTTCCCATGCACCCGCATTGTACCAGACATCCCCCTCGAATGCAACCGTCACAAATCCCCGATTGTCATTTTCCGGGTTATTTGTTATACTCTGTCCGCAGCCCTGCGCGGCTGCGCTGCGGAACATACAACCACACAGCGATAGAGGAGGTGTTTCCTTGCGGCTGCAGAAATATCTGGCGGACAGCGGCGTCGCCAGCCGCCGTCACGCGGAAGAGATGATTGTCGCCGGGCGCGTCAGCGTCAACGGGCAGGTCATGACCGAACTGGGCACCCAGGTCAGCGAGGGCGACCAGGTAGCGGTGGACGGGCGGACGGTCAGCCCGCCCAGCGAGTACTGCTACATCATGTACCATAAGCCGGCCGGCGAAGTGACGACCGTATCGGACCCGGAAGGACGCAGGACGGTGATGCAGCATTTTGACCGTCTCGGCGTCCGGCTGTATCCGGTCGGCCGGCTTGATTACGACAGCGAGGGCCTGCTCCTGCTGACCAACGACGGCGAACTGACCAACCGCCTGCTGCACCCCCGCCGCGAGGTCGACAAGACCTATGTCGCGCGCGTCAGCGGCACGCCGACCCTCGAGCAGGTCAAGGCGCTGCGGGACGGCGTGGTGCTGGACGACCGCCGGACCTCCCGCGCGAAGATCCGCGTCACGCGCCAGGAGGAGGAATACACTTACGTGACCGTTACCATCCACGAGGGCCGCAACCGCCAGGTCCGCCGGATGTTTGAGGCGGTCGGCCTGCATGTCACCGCCCTCAAGCGCGTCGGCTTCGGCCCATTGACGCTGGGCAATCTGCGGCGCGGCGAATGGCGCTACCTGACCGCGGAGGAGATCGCGCTGCTGAGGTCGCAGGATGCGTGAACCGCTGCTGCGCTCCGCCCGCTGGCTGGCGGCGCGGTACATGGAGGACTGCCTGCGAGCCGGCGATCTGGCGGTCGACGCGACCATGGGCAACGGGCACGACACCGTCCGCCTGGCCCGGCTGGTCGGTCCGGAAGGGCGCGTCGTCGCCTTCGATATCCAGGCGCAGGCGCTGGAGCAGACCGGGCACCGCCTGGCCGCAGAAGGCCTGTCGGACCGCGTGACGCTGGTCCGGTGCAGCCACGCGCGCATGGCGGAATACCTGCCCGGAGCCCCGCGGCTGATCGCCTTCAACCTCGGATTCCTGCCCGGCGGGGATAAAACGATCACCACCCAGCCGGAGGAGACGGTCACCGCCATCCGGGCGGCTATGTCCCTGCTCGCGCCCGGCGGCATGCTGCTCACATGCTGCTACCCCGGCCACCCGGCCGGACAGCGGGAACTGGATGCGCTCGACAGCCTGTTCCGCGCCGTGCCCCCGCAGGCTTTCAATATCCTGCGCCATGATTTTGTCAACGCCGGCCCCGGCGCGCCGGTCTGCTTCGCGGCCGAAAAGCAGTGATCCCGGCTATCATATCCGTGACGCAGCAAGGGCTGCCGCAGGTTTTCCCGCGGCAGCCCTTGCTGT
>CACXEB010000227.1 GCA_902766515.1 uncultured Eubacteriales bacterium | reverse complement strand
GGAGGAGCAGACCATCCGGGTCTCCCGGTCCTCCAGGACCTGCGCCAGGCACTGCGCCGGCTTCGCCTGCGGATAGGCCTTCAGGAATGCTTCCACCTTTTTCGGATCGGGATCATAGACATATTTGATCGTGCCGCCCGCCTCGGTCAGGCCGTTGCACATGCCGTAGATATGGCCGTGGTCGATGTGGGCCGCGGAGAAAACGAATTCCCCGGGCTTCACGACAGGCTGGGGTTTGCCCTGGGGCGCGTAATTCATGCCGTCTGATACGTTCATTTATTTTCTCTCCTTTTCTCCCAGATCGCTGCCAAAGGTCAGCGTACCCGCCTGCTCCATCACGGAGACGGTCTTTTCATAGAAGTGCGGCACATGGGCCCGGATGCCTTCCACCGTATAGAACGGATCGTCCGGCTTCAGCGGGAGCGACGCCGGCTGATGGGTGGCGCCGGCCTTGTAGATGGCGGTGATCAGCTCAATGGTCCGGCGTCCGTCCTCGCCGGTGATCGCGGGTTTTCCGCCGGTTTCGATCGCGGTGAGCACGTTGTCCAGCTGGCCCGTATGGTGCTCGTAGCGCAGCGGCGGCAGGGACGCCAGGTAGTCCGCCGCCTGCTTTGCAAATTCCTCGTCCGGGGTTTTCAGCGGAAAGCCGTTGGGCTGCGGGACGGACGCGAACACGTCATAGGGCGCGGCGATCCGCGCTTTTTCACACTGGAACACCAGCTTCTGGTCCTCGCCGTGATGCACCACCGAGGCGGTGACCGTCGCCAGCGCGCCGGGATACTCCATCACGGAAACGCTCAGGTCCTCCACTTCGGCGTTGTCGTGCGCGGTGTTGGCCAGCACGCTGGTGATCCTGTCCGGCAGGCCCATCATCCAGCCCAGCATGTCGATATGGTGCACAGCGTGGTTCAGGGTGCAGCCGCCGCCTTCCTTTTCCCAGGTGCCGCGCCACCACAGGTCATAGTAGCAGTGATCCCGCCACCAGAAGCTGTCGATTTCCGCATGGCGCACCTTGCCGGCGATGCCGCTGTCCAGCAGGGCTTTCAGGTCCCGGATAGGCTTGCGGAAGCGGTTCTGGGCGATGATGGAAAGCAGTTTGCCACTTTCATCCCGGGCTTTCAGCATGGCGTCGCATTCCTCCAGCGAGGCCGCCATGGGCTTTTCACACACCACGTTTTTCCCGCTTCTCAGGGCGTTGATGCTGATCTCCGCGTGTACATAGGGCGGGGTGCAGACATCCACCAGGTCGATGTCCTGCCGGGGCAGGATGTCATGGTGATCCTCACAGGTATCGCACGAAAGGCCGAATTCCTCCATAAAGCGGCGGGCCTTGCCGGGGATGATGTCCACCAGCGCCACCACCTCGCAGCGGTCTTTCAGCGTCCGGTAGGCTTCCATGTGCGCATGCGCGATTCCGCCTGTGCCCACAATTGCGATCCGTAACATGCTGTACCTCCTTGTGATCTGTCTTTTTCACATCATAACATGGAAAAAAAGCCAGTAAATGCATTACGTGAAACAAGGCCGCGCCAGGATCACGGTGATGTTGTCCCGGCCGTCCTCCAGCGCCTTTCCGACAAGCGCCGCCGCCTTTTGCTTCAGGCCCGCGGGGCCGGCGAGGATGCGGGCCATCTCCTCCGGGCTGACCGCGCCGGAGAGCCCGTCCGAGCAGATCAGGAAGGTGTCCCCCCGCCGGACGGAATGACGACCGATGTGCGGCCGGATGCGCATCTCCTCCTCCGGGATCCCCAGGCATTGGAGCAATGGCGCTTTCCGCCCCGCGCAGGCAGGCAGGACATCGTCCTTCGTCAGCTGTTCCAGCGCGCCGTCACGGTACCGGCAGATCCGGCTGTCGCCGATATGGCAGCATACCGCTCCCCGCCGGTCAAACAGCAGGAGCGAGGCGGTCGTCCCGGCGGACCGGAGATGCTCGTCCGCCGCATAGCCGCAGATCGCCCGGTTCATCCGCCTGCACAGCGGGTCCAGCTGTCCCGCGCTGAGCCGCGGCCATTCCGCCGCCGTTTTCGCCGCCAGGTAGGAAGCCATTTCCCCGCGCGCTTCCCCGCCCATGCCGTCGAACACGCCGAACAGCGGCGGCGCCGGCGCGGCGTCCCCCGCGGCCGGCCCCTCCAACCCGCCGTGCGCCAGGGGAAGGTATGACCGGCCGCAGACCAGGTTGTCCTCGTTCTTTTTCCGGTACCAGCCCGGATGCGTCATGTACGCAAACTCGATTTCCGGCATCAAAACCACCTCCGGCACCATTTTACCGGTGGCAGGCCGGATCCTGTAATATGTCTTTTCGCGGGAAGCGGTCAGGAAACGCCAAATGAATCAGCGGTCCCTTTATTCCGTCTCCGTGTAGGAGAGCTCCAGCACGTCGGAGAAGGTCCCCATCGGGTCATCGGTCAGGAGGCACATCATCAGGAAGCTCTCGTACGGATTGACCGGATAGAGCGGGCCCATGTCGCTCTTCGCGAGCACATCGTTGGCGGCGTCGATAAATGCGGAATACCGCTGCAGGACGGTGGCGTACTGATCGCTCTTCCGGGAGAACGCCAGGAAGCTCAGCGTGATCAGGTCATACCTGGTGATCTGGGCCTTCCCCGACAGGATCTCGGTGATGTGCTGCCGGCTCAG
>CACXEB010000226.1 GCA_902766515.1 uncultured Eubacteriales bacterium | reverse complement strand
TTCGGCCTGCGGCCTCATCCGCCGGGTAAACCGGCGGACTCCGGGATTCCGTGCCGCAGAGGACAGGGTGGTACGCCGCTGGATTATGGGACTGGACGGCTATGGGTTGGAGACGGCGGTTCGGCCTGCGGCTTCCCGCGGATCAATCGGTGGACGCTGGTATTTGGTTCCGCAGTTACCCCTTTGTTCGTCTCTCACTGCTTTTCTTTTCCCTGCTTTGCGGTATCTGAGAACAGTAACTGTCATTTGTCTGTTGCCCGGCGCGGGGCGGCGGCAACGGAGTACATTTAGGAGCTTGTATGGCAGAAGAAATCATCATCCTGAAAGATGTTTGCTACAAATATGAGGACGCGGAAAGCAACGCGGTGGACCATGTCAGCCTGAGCGTCCGGCGCGGGGAGATGACCGCGGTGCTTGGGCGCAACGGATCGGGCAAATCGACCCTGGCCAAGCTGATCAACGGCCTGATCCTGCCGGACAGCGGCGATGTGCTGACCGACGGGATGAACACCCGGGACGACGACCTGATCTGGCAGATCCGCCAGCGGGCCGGCATGGTGTTCCAGAATCCGGACAACCAGCTGGTCGCGACCGTGGTGCGGGACGACGTGGCCTTCGGGCTGGAGAACACCGGCGTCCCGTCGGCGGAAATGCCGGCGCGCATCGACGCGGCCCTGGAGGCCGTCAACATGACGAAATTCGCGGAGCGCGCGCCGCACCTGCTCAGCGGCGGGCAGAAGCAGCGGATCGCCATCGCCGGCATCCTGGCCATGCGCCCGGACATCATCCTGTTTGACGAGGCGACGGCCATGCTGGACCCGCGCGGCCGGCGCGAGGTGTTCGACACGGTGCGCCGGCTGAACGGCGAGGGCATCACCGTCGTCTGGATCACCCATTTTATGGAGGAGGCCGCGCAGTGCGGGACCGTCCACATCATGCACGACGGGCGGATCGTCCTGAGCGGCACGCCGCAGGAGGTGTTTGCCGACCGCGACCGGCTGAAGCCCTGGCGGCTGGACGTGCCGCCGATGGCGGCGCTCGCCCAGCGGCTGCGCGGCGAGGGCATTCCCCTGCCCGAAGGCATCCTTTCCATCGACGAAATGACCAGGGAGGTGAAGGCGCTTGCAGCTCACCTTTGACCATGTGACGCATACCTACCAGGCCGGCAGCCCCTTCCAGGCGACGGCGATCCGGGACATCAGCCTGACGATCCGGGACGGCGAGTTCACCGCCCTGATCGGCCATACCGGCTCGGGCAAGTCCACGCTGGTCCAGCACATGAACGCGCTGCTGAGCCCAACGGAGGGCCGCGTGCTGCTGGACGGGCAGGACGTCAACGAGAAGGGCTATTCCAAGCGGACGCTGCGCCAGCGCATCGGTCTGGTGTTCCAGTACGCGGAAAACCAGCTGTTTGAGGAGACGGTCGCGAAGGACATCGCCTTCGGGCCGAAGAACCTCGGCCTGTCCGCGGAAGAGACCGACGCCCGCGTCCGCGAGGCGATGGAGCGCGTAGGCCTCGTCTACGGCGAAATCGCGGACCGCTCGCCCTTTGAGCTGTCGGGCGGCCAGATGCGCCGCGTGGCCATCGCGGGCGTCATCGCCATGCGGCCGGACATGCTGGTGCTGGACGAGCCGGCGGCGGGCCTGGACCCGCTGGGCCGGCAGGAGATCATGGCGATGATCCGCGGCTTTTACCACGCCGGGACCACGGTGGTCATGGTGTCGCACAGCATGGACGACGTGGCCGAGACGGCCACCCGCATCATCGTGATGGACCAGGGCAAGGTGACCATGGACGGGTCGCCGGAGGACATCTTCGCGGACGCCGCCAAACTGGTCAGCATGGACCTGGACGTGCCGCAGACGTGCCGGCTGTCCCTGGCGCTGCGGGACACCTGGCCGGACTTTCCGATGTGCGTCCGGCAGGACGAGGCGTTCCTGGCGCTGGCCAGCCGCCTGAAGGGAGGGAAACCGCGTGCTTGACAACATCACCCTCGGCCAGTACTATCCGGCCAACAGCGTCGTGCACGCGCTGGACCCCCGGGTCAAGATCCTCCTGCTGGTCGCTTATATCACGGCCGTTTTCCTGGTTCCCGACCTGACGGGCTTCATCCTGATCACGCTGTACCTGGC
>CACXEB010000225.1 GCA_902766515.1 uncultured Eubacteriales bacterium | reverse complement strand
TTCCTTCGGCCAGGCCGGCGGCCTGCCGGTCGGCTGCCCCCTTCAGGAGGTCTTCTCCGGTCACCTCGTGGGCCTGCTGCCTAAACGCAGGTATCTCGGCTGCGGGTGCGGTGCGGGTCAGGTGATCCACGATCGGCGCCACGATGGCGGAAGGATGCCCGGAGACTACGTTGTACAGATTCATTCCGTCGATCCAGAGATACCCGACCCAGCCGCAGTTGTCATAATGATAAACATGATATCCGTTGAAGTTTTCCCAGGCGCCTTCTTTGTCCTGCTCAAAAGATATGTGCAAATCCTGAATACTGGAGTAGAAGTCAATATATACATTCAGACGGGTCTGCGGCTCATAGGGATGCTCATAGACGATAATGACGACGATTTCATTTTCTAAAACGACAGCGTCTCCATCCACGATGCGCCAGCCGTACCCCTCCAGGGACAAAGGGTCCAGGGAAAACCCCAAATACTTGCTCAGGAAGTCCAGATTCCCGGAACGAATGGAAAGGTTTTGCTGGTCTGTCAGCCGCTTCAAGGTGGCGCTGACCATTTCCGGGGTCACATGGATCGGGCCGGACAGTCCGGCAGCTTCGCGTTCTTCCATGGCCAGGCGGACGGCATCCTCCGTGATCACAAGGGTCTCATCCTCCGGCAGCACCTCAATCTCAAGCATGGAGCGGTCGCCCAGCATCCAGGCCACGGCCTCATCCAGCACCTCCCTGGGTTGGCTGGACGAGAGGGTATTGATCACCATTCCCTCCGTCCAGACATAGGTATAATGATCGGCAGTGCGGGTGATGCAGACATGCCTGCCCATGATCGTTTCAAAAGCGCCTTCGCCGTTTTTCGCTGTCCGGAGGCGGGTGGTGTCCGGATCGGTGAACTGGTCGCAGCGGAATACAATTTCATCCGCAGGATGGATACTGTGGACATAGTGGATGGTGGCCGATACGCTGTCGTCCGTCGTATATATCCGGCTGTCTTTGAACCGCCAACCGATCAGGGTCAGGTCCCACTGCGGCACGGGATAGCTCAGGTATTCGCTCAGGCCGGCAAGGCTGTCAGTGGTCAGGCTGTCGCCGCCGCCGTGCAGGGAGATGGTATTCCGGGTCATTTCAGCGGTGATCGCGGTGACGCTTTCTGTCGGAGCAGGTGCCCCGGGAAAGACGGCCTGCTGAGGGCCGGCGGCGGAGGAAACCGGTTCGGGTGAAGGCGCTGATGTCGCCGCGGGTGTCACGTATAGAGACGGCGCAGGCCCGGATGCCGCCATGGTACCGGCCACCAACGCGCTGACGGCAGGCAGCATCTCTTCTTCATCCAGCTTTGACGTCACAAAATAGACCGCCGGGTAATCGGACCAGATGTACAGGCTGCGGTTGACGTTGCGGGTGATCCGCACATCCGCGCCGTGCATCTTTTCCACCCTGCCGTCGTTGTCCTGCTCGAATGTTATCTGCGCTTCAGGATCAAGTATGACCCGGATGCTGAGTTTAAAGAACTTTTCGGGATCGCTGACGCTCGCGTAATCGATGATTACCGCGAGGACCGTTTCGTCGCTGATGGCCTCTGCCTCCTGAAAGACCCATTCCTCCGGCAGGATGTCGAGATCCCCAAAGGAAAACCCAAAGTAGTTTTCCAGTTCCAGGGAACTGTCAGATATGTAACGCTCCGTTCCCTGGATTCTGCCAGTGAATCTTCGAAGCAGCCGTTCCGTCATCCTGGGCTGCCTTTGGAGGGGAGCAGCCGTGGGTTCGACCCAGGTAAAGATGGGCGGCGTATCCGGCGTGACCGCTGCCTGGTCACGGATCACCGCTTCAACGGCAGCTTCCGGCAGGCCGGCGGAGATGGGCGCATCCAGGCTCAGGAGGGCGTTGCCCCGCCGCCAGGACCAGTGGATATGACCGGGGTCCGACGTGACGCGCCTGTAGACCTCGGTGCCGGCCAGCCGGAGAACGCCGCCTTCGCCGAAGCTCACGAAAGCCGGTATGAGGGCGGGATCCTGATAGACGGTAAGGTGGAACGTGACCTGGCAGGGGAGGGATTGGTCCGTTTCGAGGGCATAGGTGCAGCTGACACTGACCTTTTGCCGGTGTTTGCTGGCGTAGTAATTAACAGGCTTCCATGTGCCGCCGACGTCCTCGGGCAGGCAGGGATCAAATTCCAGAAAATCGAGCAGGGGGGCCTTGTCGGTGGTGGACAGGGATTGCGTATCATTGTGCTGTGTGTCCGGATAGGCTTCGGCGGTCTTCCCGGTCCTGATTTCGTGCCCTTCGACAATATACTGCTGCTGGTTGGGAGTGGAATGACCGGAGAACCAGTGGAAACAGATGAGACCGAGGCTGCCGGCCAGCACTGCCACCAGCACCGCCGCTGCCGCCAGGGGGCGCAGCCAACGGCTGAGGCAGGCCTTCTTCCGTTCACGGGCCAGGCGTTTCAGGACGGCGGAAACCATCTGCCCGGCGCTGCCGGTCAGGGGCTCTGCCCGGTGCAGACGCAGGAGCAGCGCGCTGCACAGATCGATCAGCGCTGTGTTGACAGGCCGGTCCACGGCCTGGCTCAGCTCGCGGTCCATCAGCCGGTTCAGCCGGCGTTCTGTTTCCGCGGCGGAGACGGCACCGTATTCGATCTCTTCCAGGATCATCCTGGCCAAAAGCTTTTTGCTCATGTCGATCCCTCCTTTCCCGTCAAATGCCCGCATGGCGGGACAGCCAAAGCAACAGGGACAGGAAAACCTGCCGGATCTTTTTGCGGATCCGGCGGAGGGCGGCATAGACGCCGCCTTCTGTGGTGCCGATGGAGGCTGCGGCTTCCCTGGCTGCGCGGTGCTCTTCGTAGACGGCTTTGTAGACGGCCCGCTCCTGCTCCGTGAGGGAAGCCAGCAGCTGCTCCTTCTTACCGAGCAGGTCGTCCTCGGCCATCCAATCGGCGATGGCATCCTGGGGATCGACGGGCTCCTCATCGGCTGGGGCGGCATTCAGGATCTGGCGGCGGCGGCGCAGCTTGCGGCGCTCGGAGGCGGTGATGTGCCCGCAGGTGGTGAACAGCCAGTAAAGCGGCTCCTCCAGTCCGGAGAGAAGCTCCGCTTCCTTCAAAGCGCGCAGGAAGGTCTCCTGTACGCAGTCCTCCGCCAGCTGCCGGAATTCCGGATCATAATTGAAAGCGGAAAAGCTTTTGTTGAACAAGGACCGGTAATAATCCCGGTACATACGCTCCAAAAAAGCCTCGCGCTCACGGTCATCCATGGGCTGTACACCTCCCTGCTTCCATTCATTCTACACGGGAAAAATATTTTGTCAACCTGCGAAAATCAAGGTATAATCTGCGTTTTACACGCACTTATATATAGGGGGAAGATGCCGGAAAGAAGGGGGAGGAATCGGATGAAAAAGCATGCCGGATCATCTTTCGGCAGTACGAACCGCCGGGCTGAAAACGATGAATTTGGGACTGCATGATCTGTCAATTTGAACGAAATTTCAGAAATGTGCAGGAAAATGCCGGGCTGTTACGTTATATATTCAGAGGCTGAAAAGCCCGTCAGAAATGGAGGGACATCTTTATGAAACGCTGTGCTTTGCTGCTGGCACTCATTCTGGCACTGAACACCGTGACCTTGTGCATCGCGGACGCCCAGATCGGCTATATCAACGAAGATACAAAGGTCTACATGGACGCCTCCGAAAAGGCTATCGTGGACGGCAGCGCCTCCCTGGGCACCCAGGTGCGCATCGAAGAAGAAAAGGCCGCGGAAGGCACAGGCTGGTACCGGGTCACCTTCCTGGCGACCAATAAGGAAGGCTGGGTCCGGGCAGACGATGTGGACCTGGTGATCGCGAAAAAGGTCATTACAGCCGAGGAAGTCCCGGCTGCCGTCTCCGGAGGCGTGCAGCCTGTGGAACGGGAGAGCGACTTCCCCGTGCTGACGGCCAGCGGACAGGTGGATCCGGATACCCTGCCCGGCGCGCCGGACCCTTCCATGTATCATGAGCTCATCGTCAACGACACCGGCGACGAGGTCACGGCGGTTCTCCGCCGGCTGAAGGAGCTGGGCTATTTGGAGGACGCCAACGGCAAGAAGCTGACCAAGGCCCACCTGAACGCCGTCAAGCAGTTTGAAAAGGCCAACGGCCTGGAGCAGGACGGCCGCTGCACGCCCGAGGTGCAGGCGAAGCTCTTCTCCCTGAACGCGCTGAACCGCAAGGGCGTCAAGGTCGCCGCCCAGGACCCGCTGTTCCTCAGCAAGGGCAGTGTCAAGGCCTCCAACAGGGGCGGCGGCACCATCCGCTTTACGGTCAAAAATACTACCGCGGAGAAGATCGATGCCTTCAATATGACCATGCGGCTGTACAATACCTACGGCGAGCGCTTCCTGTTCGGAAGTCTCTCCAGCGAGGTGACGCTGACGGACGAGCTGACCATCCTGGATCACGCGGAGGAGCGCACCACCTTCAACCGCAATGAGTCCAAGCAGTATGGCTTCGAGCTGGGGGATTACTACTTCGCCGGCGTTATGATCGCCATCACGGCTTACCATACCGCCAGCGGCGAAACGGTGCGCATTCCCGAGGACCAGCGCCACTGGTTCGGATTTGGCAAGGGTGTGGAGCAGGACTACCAGCCCCTGCTGGTGACCCCGCTGACCGAGACGGAAAAGAAGCTGGCCGCCAACTGGAAGCGCGGCATTGAGGGCATCTATGTGGACAGCGAGGTGGCAGCGCAGTACAATGTGCGCGAGGGCTTCCTGATCCAGACGATGGAGCCCGGCTCCATGTTTGACGGCGCGGGCCTCAAGATGGGCGACGTGCTGCTGGCGGTCGGTGATGTGCGCATCTTCGGCACCACCTCCATTGACCGCGCTCTGTCCCGCCTGTCCCCCGGCCAGAGCGTGACCGTGCTCTTCCTGCGCAACGGCGTCATCTACAGGACGCAGATGGCCGCGCCCGGGGGAGCCGAAGCGGTGTAAGGATGCGCAGGTAACTGGCGTCCTTCATCGCTTGCAAGTATGTGGACGCCGCGGCCTATGATCATATTTATCAACGGAGGATCCTGCCATGAAACGGTGGCTTTGTTGTTTGCTCTTTTTTGCTGCTGTATGTGTATCGTTGCTGATGCCTGCAGCGGCATTCGCGGGTGTCGAGGGTTTTTCGGTCGAGCTGCCGGACAGCATTGAGGTGGGCTTGCAGGAAAAAATCAATGTCCGGTACACCATGGCCAGTGATTACGCTGAAGTGACCTTCACATGCAGTGACCCGGACGCGGTGAGCTCCTACCGTTTTAACAGAGATCAGGATCTGTATTACGGCATCACGATGAACAAGAAGGGGCGGTTTGTATGGCACTTTACCGCCTACGGCAAAACCATCAAGGATGTCAGCGTCACTGTCAACGATCTGGGGGAGGTCCGGGCGGATCAGCGGCTGTATGTCGTTCCCCTGAATGGAAGCGTGCCCTTCAGCTATACGTTCGGCAGCGGGACGATCTATAATCGGGACGCGATCAGCGTTGCCAGTCAGGGCGTCCAGTTCAACAAAAACGGGATGACATTGTTCGGCAATCACAGCGGATATTATGCAGCTTCCCTCCTTGTGAACGGCTCGGTGTCCGCGGATGAGTTTCATGTGCTGGTTGTCGATCCCTGCGAGAATATCAGCCTTGTGACAAATGATACTGTCAGCACAGGCGGCAGCATGATGCTGAACACATACGATGCCGGCGGGAGACAGGTCTGCGCCAATATAGAGATCACGGAAGGCGCGGACATTGCCGAACTGTACCGCAGAGAGTGGAATACCTGGTGTGAGCTCAGGGCTCATGAAACGGGATGGGTCACGGTGACCGCCTACGGCACGGACGGCAGCAGCGCCAGCAAACGGATCCGCGTGTGCACAGGCCCGACCAGCATCAGCGTCGATCTGCCTTCGACGATCCCCGCCGGAACATCGCTGCCCGCCAACATTGTCATGGAACCGGAGGGCGCCTGGTGTCCGGTCAGAATGGAGCTGAATCCGTATTATAACAAACCCGCTGATGAGAGCATCACAGGCCCGGTAGCGGTACTGCAGGACGGGATCCTGACGACCTTCATCCCCGGCACGATCAGGCTGCAGGTATATGCGAACACCAACTTCTATGTCGATATCACGGTCACTGACAGTGAAAAAGCGCTGGTATTTGAGCGCCCGAACCCATATTTTGACCGGAGGAAGCCATTCCGGCTCTCCGTGCATGACAAGACCGGCCATGATTATCCGGCTTCCTATACGACAAGCGGAACGAGGATCTATGTGACTGAGGACGGACTGCTGACAGCGGAGCAAAGTGAACTCGCGCGGGGAATCATCACTGTTCAGCTTGAAAACGGCCCGGCATATTCCTACGAGGTCCAGGCGGTCAAACCGCCTGAATGGATCAGGCCGAAGGCGGCATCCTATACGATCCCGCTGAACGAAAGCGTGATCATCGGCAGCATCGAATCTGATGTGGGCGATCAGGATCACTTGCAGTACATCATGTGCAGCAATGATGAGACGATCGTTCGCTGTGACGGGCAGACGATATATCCCGTGAGCATCGGCAGCACAACGGTCACGATCTGGAGCGTATACGATGATGTATCCTGTGAATTCCCTGTAACGGTGACGGGGCCGTCAGGCGCGCTGTATATCAATGGGTCAGAAGTGGGAGACCTCTATGTCCCGGTCGACAGCGATCCGATGAAGCTGCCCACTGTCACGGATTATTACGGGAATACGGTAAAAGTCACCTGGGAGAAGATCTATGATGATCCCGGCGTTGGGAATCCAAAAACCTTCAGTGTGAGCCTGAATAAAACCAAGGGAACGGTCACGGCAAACTGGGCGGGCGGAAACGCTGTACTGTTGGGAACGGCGGCCAGCGGCGCGACGATCAGGCTGTATGTGAATCCTTACACCCGGTCAACGGCGGCGTATTTCGGGAACGCTGAGTACAATATACACGTGGGTGAACGGACGCAGGTGGAGTTTCATGCGGACCCCTCGACCAATCATGCTGCACTGGAATCGCAGGATGTCACGTTTACGTTCTTCGGCGACACGGACTGCGTGGAAGTCAGGGAAGCCTCCTTCAGCTATCATGCCCTGGTTGGCCTGAAGCCGGGCACAGTGACCCTGACAGCCAGGCTGTGGAACGGCAAGACGTGCACCGCGGCGATCCATGTGACCGAATACGCTCCCTGCGCCTCCGGCCATGCGCCGGTGTGGATGGTCACGGCGCCGGCAGGGCTGATCAGGAACGGTGAAAAGGAGCAGCACTGCACCCGCTGCGGCCTTGTCCTGGATACACAGCCCATCCCTTGCACGGGCGTGCTGAGCTTCAGCGAAACGGCGTTCTTTGTGTCCACCGGCGGCGAAACGAAGACGGTGTCCCTGGGAACCGCGGTCAATGGCGACCGGAAGCATTCCTTCACCTGGCGCTCCTCTGACGAAACCGTCGTGAAGGTCGAGGCGGACCGCGTGACCGGGCTGAAGGCGGGCACCGCCACTGTGACCGCCTTTTGCGGGGACTGCGAGCCGGTTGTGTGCACGGTGCACGTGATCGATGACAGCAGGGTTTCCGTGCTGAGGCTGCCCGGCGGCTTGCGGGAGATCGGCGACAGCGCCTTCGAGGGTGTGAACGCCACCCACGCGGTGATCCCCCAGGGGGCGGTGACCATCGGCGCCCGCGCTTTTGCCGATTGCCCGGCCCTGCGGATGGTCATCATCCCCGCCAGTGTGACGCAGATCGCCGACAGCGCCTTCAGCGGTTCCGCCAGGGTCATGATCAAGTGCCCCGCCGGCAGCTATGCCGAGCAATATGCTGAAGCGCATCACATCACTCTGGCGGAATAACAGGCGAAACAGCACTTCATACAGAAACGGGCCGCACCCCCAAACGAGGGCGCGGCCCGTGTGTTTTATACGGAAAGCAGTATTATTTGAGCAGGCTCTGCAGCTGCTCTTCTTCGAACTGGTTGGTGTACAGCCGCCAGTACTGGCCCTTGAGCGCCAGCAGCTCGCGGTGGGTGCCGTCCTCGACGATTTTGCCGCCGTCGATCACCAGGATCCGGTCGGCGTTGCGGATGGTGGACAGGCGGTGCGCGATGATGAAGGACGTACGGTCGTGCAGCACATGGCTGATGGCTTCCTGGATGATGGCTTCGGTCTCCGTGTCCACGGAGGAGGTGGCCTCGTCCAGCACGAAGATGGCCGGATCCGCCAGCAGGGCGCGGGCGAAGGAGATCAGCTGCTTTTCGCCGGTGGACAGGCGGCTGCCGCCCTCGCCGACCTCGGTCATGTAATCATCCTTCAGCCGCATGATAAAGGGCTCCGCGTTCACCAGGCGGGCGGCCTGCCGGACCTCCTCGTCCGTGGCGTCCAGCCGGGAATACCGGATGTTGTCCATGATGGTGCCGGAAAACAGGTGGGGTTCCTGCAGGACGTAGCCCAGGTGGCTCTCCAGCCAGAGCTGGCTGCGCTCCCGGTAGTCCGTGTGGTCGATCAGGATCCGGCCGGCGGTGGGCTCATAGAAGCGGCACAGCAGGTTGACGACCGTGGATTTGCCCGCGCCGGTGGGCCCGACCAGGGCGATCGTCTGGCCGGCTTTGACATGCAGGTTGAAGTCGGTGAGCACGCGCTCCCCGTCCTTGTACTGGAAATCGACGTGCTCGAAGTCGATGTCGCCCTTGAGATCCGGCCAGTTTTCCTTCTTTGGGTGGAAGCTGTCGCCAAACCGGGCGATGACCTCCTCCGTGTCCTTGATGTCCGGCTCGGTTTCGATCAGGGATACCACACGCTCGGCCGCCGCCTGGGCGGACTGCATCTCGGCGAAGGTGCCGGCAATGTCCCGGATGGGCTGGAAGAACTGGACCGTGTAGTTGACGAACAGCTGGACGGTGCCCAGGGTCATCAGGCCTTCCAGCGCCAGCCGGCCGCTCTGCCACAGCGCGTACGCCGTGCCGATGGAGCCCAGGGAGACCACGATGGGCAGGTACATGGCGGACAGGGAGGCGGCGTGGATGGCCCTGCCGCGCATCTTGCCGGTCAGCTCGGTGAATTCCCGGATGTTCTGCTCCTCGCGGACGAGGGTCTTGGTGGTCTTGGCGCCCATGATGCCCTCGTTGAAGGCGCCGGTGATCTCGCTGTTGAGCTTGCGGACCTGGCGCTGCGCGCCCAGGATCCGCTTCTGGAAAAACCGGGTGACGAACACGAGGGGGATATTGACCAGCAGCACGACCAGGGTCAGCGGCACGTGGATGCTGAACATGGTCGCCGCGCCCAGGATCAGCACGACGACACCCCAGATCAGGTCGGTCAGCGACCAGCCCACCGTCTCCGACAGGCGGACCGCGTCGCTGGTGAGGCGGGTCATCAGGTAGCCGACGGGCATGCGGTCATAGTAGGAAAAGGGCAGCTCCTGCAGCTTCTGGAAGCCCATCTTGCGGAATTCGTAGCAGACCCCGATCTCGATCTGGCCGCCCAGGTAGAGGAAGCGGAAGATCGCGAACACCTGCACGAGCACCAGCAGGACATATACCGCGGAGAAGGCCGGCACGCCCTGGGTGCTGCCGCTGGGAATCAGCGTGTCGATCGCATACCGGGTCAGCAGCGGGAAAACGATGTCGATGACGGCGGTGACCGCCATCCAGAAGGCGAGGCGGTACAGCTTCCCGCGGTAGGCGGGGGTATAGGACAGGATCTTCTTCCACAGGGCGAAGGAAAACTTCTGTGTATAATCCTGTTCCTGAATGGTGGATGACATATCGGTTATACCTCCGACAGCAGTTCTTGTTCGAGGGATGTCTGGATATGGAAGACCCTGCTGTACAGGCCGTCCTGCCGGATCAGCTGCTCGTGCGTGCCCTGCTGGGTGATGCGGCCGTCCTCCATCACGAAGATGCGGTCCGCTTCGCGCAGGGTGCTGATGCGGTGGCTGATGATCAGGGTCGTGACGTCGCGGCGGCGCTTCCTGAGCGCGGCGCGGATCTCCGCGTCGGTCTGGGTGTCCACGGCGGACAGGGAATCGTCAAAGATCAGGATGTCGTTGTCCTTGAGCAGCGTCCGGGCGATGGCGAGGCGCTGCTTCTGTCCGCCGGACAGGGTCACGCCGCGCTCGCCGACCACCGTGTCATAGCCCGACTCGCTCTCCAGGATGAAGCGCAGGGCGTCCGCGTCGCGCACGGCCTGGTCGACCTCGGCCTCCGTCGCGCCGGTCCGCGCGATGCGCACGTTCTCGCGGATGGTCCGGGAGTACAGGAAGGGCTCCTGCAGCACCAGGCCGATGCGGGACCGGAGCCACGTCCGGTCGATCTTTTTGATGGAGACGCCGTTGATGGTGATGTCGCCGTGCCGGAGCGGGAACAGCCGCTGCAGCAGGTAGGTCAGCGTGGACTTGCCGGAGCCGGTCGCGCCCAGGATGGCGATCGTCTCGCCCTGATGGATGGTGGCGTTCAGGCCGCGCAGCACCGGCTCGCCGCCGTAATCGAAGGTGACGTCGGAAAACACGATGTCCCCGCGCAGGTCGGGCTTCAGGGCGTCCGGTTCGTCCGGCTCGGCCGGCTCGTCCAGCACCTGGCCGATGCGGTCCAGCGCCACCATGCTCTTGCCCGCGTCCGACAGGATGCGGCCGAGCTGGCGGATGGGGAACAGCAGCTTGCCGACGTAGGTCGTATAGATGACGAGGACGCCGATCGTGATCTCGCCCTGGATCGCGGCGGAGAGGCAGACCAGCAGCGTGATCATGGACTGGATCATGCTCAGGAAGTCGCCGGTGGCCCAGTAGATGGCCAGCAGCAGGGTCACGCGGAAGTTCTTGTCGGCCAGGTCCTTGACCTTGCCGTGGAATTTGTCGATCTCATAGGC
>CACXEB010000224.1 GCA_902766515.1 uncultured Eubacteriales bacterium | reverse complement strand
TGCCCCGGCGCACGCCGCCCAGGCAGGTGGACCTCAACGTCCTGCTGATCTACTGGCGGGACCGCGTCTATATGCGAATCCGGAAGGAATCGCTGCTCAGGGGAATGTATGTCTTCGCGCTGGACGAGGCGGCACCGGATGCGATCCTGCGCCGGCTCGGCCTGCCGGAGGTCCCGATGCGGCCCCTTGGAAACGCCCGGCATGTCTTTACGCACCGCGTATGGCAAATGACCCTGTGGGAGGCGCGCGTACCGGACGTGCCTGAAGCGCTGAAACCGCATTTTTATACATGGGCGCAGCTGACGGCACTGCCCGTGCCGGTCGCCATGCGGGCGGCCGAAGCCTGCGTCCGGGAGGAATTGCTGCATGTCAAAGACGGCGTCTGAGCCGCTGAAAAAGGTCCGCTCTGCGAAGGCGCTGATGCGCTGCAGCGAGCTGCTGTGCCTGCTGCTGCTGGCGGCGGGGGGGCTTTTTTTCTGGCGGAAACAGTTTCATGAGGGATGGGCCATGGCGGGCCTGGCGGCGGTGTTCCTGCTGATCCTGGCCCTGCCAGCGCATAAAGTGTACCGGGCGCAGTGGAAGCGCCAGCACGTGTCTGCCGGTTTCGGCCAGTACGCGGAGCAGGTCGAGCTGGACGAGTCGCCGCATATGCTGCCCGAACAGTTTGAGCTGCTCTGCTTGTTCCCGTGCGATATCCACGCCATGCAGGACTTCACGGTGCGGCGGGAGGTGCGGCTGGTCTGCCGCGAGCGGATGGTGCGGATCGCTGAAATGACGGTCCCCGCCCGGATCCGCGGGCTGGAGGCCATGGTGGACGGCTGCCTGATCCAGATGGACATGCCCCGCGCGCCGATGACACGCCTGATGCTCACGGGCATGGCCTTTGGCGAGCAGGAGACCCTGATCGCCTGGTACAGGAAGAATCTGCGCCTGCTGCCCGCCCTGTTCAGCGTCCAGCAGCGGATGCGGGCCTTCGGCGACGGCTCGGAGCCGGATCTCCGGACGCTGAACCAGCTGCGCCGCATCACGGAGCAGCGCCCGCAGAACATCGTGCTGAGCCTGGCGGGCAGGGAGCTGAACGTATTCATCCGCAACGCGTCGCTGCTGACGGACGCGCCGATCGGCCCCGCCCGGATCACGGAAGAGCGGCTCAGGCAGCTGGCCGTGCCGGAGCTTTCGGCGATCCTGGACTTCGCCTTTGATACCGAAGCGCTCCGGGCCGGTGCGGACGTGCCGTTTGACGACGAGGAGGACCGCAAGCAGGCCGGCATCCGGTACACGCGGCCGGAAGTGGACGCGGATTACCGGCGGCCGGAGACGCGGCCATGACCGGGAAGACAGCCGCGCTGGCGATCTATGACTTTGACGGCACCATGATCGACGGGGACAGCATCGCGGCGTACCTGATGTTCGCGTGGCGGAGGGGATGTCTTTCGCTGCCGGGGCTGCTGCGGGCCGCTGTGTGCGGACTGCTGCAGCGCCTGGGCCGGCTGACCGCCGAGCGCGCGAAAGGACAGGCGCTGCGCTTCCGGCAGCGGATGACGCCGGAGGCCCGGGAAGCGCTGGACGACGCCTTTGCCGACCGGCTGATGGCGAAACTCCGGCCCGCCGCAGTGCGGCAGATGGCGGCCGACTGCGCCACCGGGAGGGTCATGGTGCTGCTGTCGGCGTCCACGGACAACTATATGGTCCCGCTGAACCGCCGCCTGGGCTTTGATCTCCTCGTCTGCACCCGGGAGGCGGATCTCGCGCGCGCCGGGACGAACTGCCGCGGCGCGGAAAAGGTCCGGCGGCTCCGGGAGGCGCTCGCGGAACGGGAGCTGACGGCCGACTGGGCCCGATCGCAGGCCTATGCCGATTCCTCGAGCGACGGCCCGGTGCTGCAGCTGGTGGGGCATCCGGTCCTGGTGTGCCCGGGGCGGCGGACGCTCCGGAAGCTGGGAAAACAGTATCCGACGGAGGACTGGAAGCGATGAAACATCTGAAAATCGGCACAGCGGTGCTGGCGCTCTGCCTGCTGGT
>CACXEB010000223.1 GCA_902766515.1 uncultured Eubacteriales bacterium | reverse complement strand
CGCCTGAATCCCTTCGAGGCGCAGTTCGCCCCCACCGGCCTGGCCACCTGCCGCTACAAGGGCCAGCACCTGCTGGACAAGCCCATGTCCACCGACGAATACTACGACGCGTACGACCAGTGGCTGGAAGAACTGGCCGCCCTCGCGGAATAAGCTCTCCCGTCGGCACAGAATCATAACCCACTGAGCTTGCGGAGGCGGCGATCAGAAACCGCCTCCGCATTTCACCTTTTCATCTGTACTCATCCGAGGTCAAGCACATGCTCAAGTATGTCCTGAAACGCCTGGCGGCCTCCGCGGTGACGCTGGTCATCGTCATCACGGTGGTGTTTATCCTGCTGCGGCAGATGCCCATCGAAGGTTATTTCGACAATTTTGAAAAGCTCAACGAGGCGCAGATCAACGCCAAGCTGACCAACCTGGGACTGACGCAGCCGATCCACATCCAGCTCAGGACGTTTTTTGCCGATCTGCTCCAAGGGAACCTGGGCCTTTCCTCGCGCTACAGCGTCGGCACGCCCATCAGCCAGATCATTGCCCAGAAAGCGCCCCTCTCCATCTGGATGGGGCTGATGAGCATGGCTATTTCGCTGGTGACCGGCATTCCGCTGGGCGCCGCGATGGCGCGGTCGAAGTCCGGTTTCTGGGACAAGTTCGGCACCGTATTCATCGTGTTCATCAACGCGGTGCCCGCGGCGGTCTACTATATTTTCATCCAGATGTACGGCACCAGCCTGATGGGCATCTCCATGCTGTTTGACCGGAACAACGCGATCACCTGGATCCTGCCGGTGCTCAGCATGTCCCTGGGCTCCACCGCCTCCTACGCCATGTGGATCCGCCGCTACATGCTGGACGAGATGAACAAGGACTACGTGCGCCTGGCGCGCGCCAAGGGCGTCCAGAGCCAGAAGATCATGATGCGGCACGTGTTCCGCAACGCCTTCGTCCCGATGATCCAGTACATCCCGTCCTCGATCATGTACACCATCTGCGGTTCCATCTACATCGAGTCGCTGTACTCCGTGCCGGGCATGGGCGGCCTGCTGGTGGACGTCATCGGACGCCAGGACAACCCCATGGTGCAGGCGCTGGTCATGATCTACTCCGCCATCGGCATCATCGGCCTGCTGCTGGGCGACCTGCTGATGGGCGTGATCGATCCCAGGATCAGCTTTGTGAAGAAGGAGGGCGCGCGCTGATGAAAAACCCCTTCCATGCCAAGGCGCGCACCCTGGAGCAGCACATCGCCGAGACGGCGCGGGAGATTTCGCCCGCCGAGGTCGACGACGGGCTGTTCGCGCTGGCCGACTATGACGAGAGCGCCTCGGAGCGCACGGGGTATTCCAACTACTCCTACTGGCGCTCCACCTTCCGGGCCTTCATGCACAACAAGGCCGCCGTGTCCATGCTCGCAGTGCTGGTCCTGCTGCTCGCGTTCACGTTTATCCAGCCCCTGCTGCCGGGCCAGTACGGCGCCAACACGATCAACAACGATCCCGTGACCGGCATCCAGCTGCAAAACCAGTCGCCTTCGCTCACGACGGTCTATACCCGCGTGCCCGCGGGCACCTCCCTGACCGGCAAGCGGCTGGACGACAGCTGGTACACGGTATCCAACGTCCTCGCCTCCATCAAGGCGCGGCAGACCTTCACCGTGGTCGAATACGGCGAGGAATGGTGCAGGATCGAGTACAACGGGCTGACCGGCTATGTCAAGAACAACTTCCAGACCAAGCTGAAGCTGCCCGAAGACCCGACCGCCGTACCGTATGACAGCAAGTCCTCCTTCAACATCCAGCTCTACCAGGAGCCGATGGACCTGACCAACAAGGGCGGCATGCTGTACGCCGGGGCGGACGCCATCCGCGAGGAAGCGGACGGCCAGGTGGTGACGGTCCGCGATACCGACCTGCGCACCCTGCCCTCCGACCGGCCGTTCATCTTCGGCACCAACAACATCGGCCAGGACCTGTGGGCCCGCGTCTGGAGCGGCACCCGCACGAGCCTCTGGATCGGCTTCGTGGTCGGCTTTTTTGAGGCGCTGATCGGCATCCTGGTCGGCATCCTGTGGGGCTATGTCCGGTCCCTGGACCGGATCATCACCGAGATCTACAACGTGCTGGACAACATTCCCACCACAATCATCCTGATCCTGATCTCCTATATCATGCGGCCGGGCATCACCACGCTGATTTTCGCCATGTCCCTCACCCGCTGGCTGGGCATGGCCCGCTTCATCCGCAACCAGATCGTGATCATCCGCGACCGGGACTACAACCTCGCTTCCCGCTGCCTGGGCACGGGGACCTGGCGCATCATGATCCGCAACCTGCTGCCCTACCTGGTCAGCGTGATCATGCTCCGGATGGCGCTGGCGATCCCCGGCGCGATCGGCAACGAGGTCTTCATCACCTACATCGGCCTGGGCCTGTCTGTAGATACCCCGTCGCTGGGCAACCTGATCAACGAGGGCCGCAAGCTGATCACCAGCGCGTCCCTGCGCTACCAGCTGATCTTCCCGGCGATCGTGCTGTCCATCATCACGATTTCCTTCTACATCATCGGCAACGCCTTCGCCGACGCCGCCGATCCCAAGAACCACCTGTGACGCGGGAGGCAGTATGGCAACGGAAACGACTCAGAATCCCATCCTGCGCGTCGAGCACCTGGACATCAAGTTCAGCCTGCGCGGCAAGGTATTGCATGCCATCCGCGACGTATCCCTGGACCTGTACGAGGGCGAGACGCTGGCCATCGTCGGCGAAAGCGGCTCCGGCAAGAGCGTGCTCACCAAGGCGTTCATGGGCCTCAACGACCTGAACGGCTGGATCGACCATGGCAGCATCTGGTACGGCGGGCGTGACCTGGCGGCATTCACCACCGAGAAGGAGTGGCGGACCATCCGCGGGCGCGAGATCGCGATGGTACTGCAGGACCCCATGACCAGCCTGAACCCGCTCAAGACCATCGGCGCACAGATCGAGGAAGCGCTCCGCCTGCACCAGGGCCTGCGCGGGGCGGAAGCGCGGCAGAAAACGGTGGCCCTGCTCACCGATGTCGGCATCACCGAGCCGGATCGCCGCCGCAGGCAGTATCCCCACGAGTTTTCAGGCGGCATGCGCCAGCGCGTCATCATCGCCATCGCCCTGGCGTGCAACCCCCGCATCCTGATCTGCGACGAACCGACCACCGCCCTGGACGTGACGATCCAGGCCCAGATCATCCGGCTGATCTACGACCTCGTGCACAAGTACCACCTGACCGCCATCTACATCACCCACGACCTCGGCGTGGTCGCCAACGTGGCCGACCGGGTCGCCGTCATGTACGCGGGCGATATCGTGGAGATCGGCACCTGCCGCGAGGTCTTCTACGAGCCTGCCCATCCCTACACCTGGGCGCTCCTGTCCTCCCTGCCCCAGCTGGGCAAGAAGGGGGAGGAACTGTACACCATCCGCGGCACGCCGCCCAACCTGTACAACAAGATCACGGGCGACGCCTTCGCGCCCCGCAACCCCCACGCCCTCAAGGCGGACTACGCCGCGCGGCCGCCCTTCTTCGACCTGAGTCCCACGCATAAAGCGCGCACCTGGCTGCTGGACCCCCGCGCCCCGCGGGTGGACGCCCCGGAAGCGCTCGCGCGTATAAAAATGATTGGTAAAGCAGATCATTAAGGATTGGATTTATGCAGACACCACAGGAACCTTTTGTCAGCGTGCGCGACATGCACGTCACCTTCGGGGAGCGCCGCCACCGCTTCGAAGCGGTCCGGGGCGTGTCCTTCGACATCATGAAGGGCGAGACCTTCGGCCTGGTGGGCGAGTCCGGATCGGGCAAGACGACCATCGGCCGCGCCATCCTGCGCATCTATCCGCTGAGCGGCGGCGAGGTGATCTTTGACGGCCAGCGCATCAGCGGCAAGGTCTCCAAGGAGCTCGACCGGCAGGTGACCCAGCGCATCCAGATGATTTTCCAGGATCCGATGGCCTCGCTCAACGAGCGCGCCAAGGTGGACTATATCGTCTCCGAGGGACTGTACAACGTGGCCAGGGGCATCAGCAGGGAGGAGCGGGAGCGCCGCGTCTCCAACGCGCTCAGCGAGGTCGGCCTGCTGCCCGAGTTCGCCAGCCGTTTCCCCCACGAGTTTTCCGGCGGCCAGCGGCAGCGCATTGGCATCGCCCGCGCGCTCATCATGCAGCCGGAATTCATCGTCGCGGACGAGCCGATCTCCGCGCTGGACGTGTCCATCCGGGCCCAGGTGCTCAACCTGATGGCTGAGCTGCAGAAAAAGCGCAGCCTGACCTACCTGTTCATCTCCCACGACCTGTCGGTCATGCGCTTCATCTGCGACCGCATCGCGGTCATCCACCTGGGCAGGCTGGTGGAGCTGAGCGGCACGGAGGAGCTGTTCCGCCATCCGCTGCATCCCTATACCCAGGCGCTGCTGAGCGCCATCCCCCAGCCTTCGCCGGACTATGCCCGCGCCGGAGAGCTGATTGCCTACGACAGCAGCATGCACGACTACAGCAAGGATCCGCCCCGGTGGACCGAGATCTCGCCCGGTCATTACGTGCTGGGCAACCAGAGCGAACTCGAAGCGTGGTCCAGGCAGCTGGATCAATAATCCCAAGGAGGTATCCCGATGAAAACCGCGATCTGTCTGCTGCTGGCCTGCTGCCTGTGCGCGTCCCTGGGGTCCGGGGCCCGCGCCGGGGACGGCGTGCCGGACACCGCCCTGGAGCTGGTGCGCGCCATGGGCAACGGCACCAACCTGGGCAACACATTCGAGGCCTGCGACGCCAGCCGGGGCCGTTTTTCATCCTTTCCCGCCGACTACGAGATCCTCTGGGGCCAGCCCGTCACCACCCCGGAGATGCTCCGGGGGCTGAAGGACGCCGGCTTTGACACCATCCGCATCCCGGTCGCCTGGATGACCAACGCGACCCGGCTCGGCAAGGGCGACTGGACCATCGACGAAGCCTATATGACCCGCGTGGCGCAGGTTGTCGGCTGGGCGCTGGACGCAGGGCTGTACGTCATCCTCAACGACCACTGGGACGGCGGCTGGTGGGGCATGTTCGGCTCCGACACGGCGGCGACCGCGGCGCTGGCCCGGGAAGCCTACCAGGGGATGTGGCAGCAGATCGCCGCCCGCTTCCGGGACGCGGACCGGCACCTGATCTTTGAAAGCGCGAACGAGGAGCTGGGCGACCGTTTCGACGAGGACAGCGCGCTGTACTGCAGCGACTCCATCCGCCATCTGCTGCCCGACGCCCGGCGCTACGAGCTGACCAACGAAATCAACCAGCTGTTTGTGGACACCGTCCGCGCCGCCGGCGGATACAACGCCGACCGCTACCTGCTGATCGCCGGCTACGGGACCAATATCGCGAAGACCTGCGACATGCGCTTCAAAATGCCGAAGGACACGGTGCCTGACCGGCTGCTGATCTCCGTGCATTATTATGATCCCTGGTCCTACTGCGGAGCCACCACCGCCAGCGGCGCGACCCGCTGGGGCACCCGCGCGGATATGGAGTACATGAAAACGACCCTGGGGCGGATGCGTCAGTTCAGCTCCCAGGGCTACGGCGTGGTGATTGGCGAATACGGGGCTCTCCCGGGTTCCACCGGCAAGCAGAAGGACAACGCGGTCACCTACCACAGGCTCTTCCTGGACCTGTGCGAGCAGTACAATTACTGCGGCTGCCTGTGGGATACCAGCGGCTTCTACAACCGCAGGGCGCTGCGCTTCCACGATGAAGAAATGGGCGCGCTGTACCTGTCCGCCCGGGCGGAAGGCGACCCGGCGCAGGCCGCGGCGAACGCCGGAGCGGACGCTGAACGGCTGATTGCCGAAGCGCCGGAGACCTTCCTGGAGAACGCGATCGAGCTCGACGACACGACCTGCGTCGCCTGGATCATGTGGAACAGCGGCGACTGGCAGCAGAGCTATTCCGTCGGCGACACCTACACGCCGGACAGCGTCACACCCGGACTGAAGCCCACGGATGCGGTCATCGACGGCCCGGGCGACTACACCGTCGCGCTGGACTTTACCGGCACCGACCGGGGCTATTCCAACAGCACCGCCTTCAGCGCGATCGGCATCCGCAACGGCGAGGCGCTGCATCCGGGCTGGGCCGTGCATATCAAGAGCTTCAAGGTCAACGGCCAGGACTACACCCTCAAGGGCCGCCCGTACACCACCAGCGACGACGGCCGCTGCACCCGCGTCAACATCTACAACGCCTGGGTGAGCGATATTCCCGCCGACGCGCGCGTGCTCTACGGCCCCAACATCGGCATCAAGCCGGTCATCATCGACCTGAACGACCCCGTCTTCAGCCATATCGAGACGATCGAAATCACCTTCACCTACGCGGAGAAAAAGTAATACCCTGCCATGATTGAAAACCGCTGCGTCCGGCAGCGGTTTTTTGATGCGGATTTTCTTTATTTCCGGGTGATCATGCGCCGCCCTTGCCGGATTCGCCAATACGCGTATGCGATGAGAAAAGAGGCCGCCGACACAGCGGCAAAACAGTCGGCGCTGTAGGTTTTTGTCCCGTATACCAGGGTATAATATCCGGTCCAGAGATAGAGATGGATCAGGTAGATCGTCGTGCTCATGCTGCGCAGCGCCGGATATACCCTGCTTTCCGGCATACGCATCTCCCGGACGATACCAAACCAGCCCACGGCAGTCGCGATGAGCAGGTAAACTCTACAGATCCGGTTTCCGATAAAACACTGTCCGGCTGCTCCCGCAAGCAGCAGAACCCAGCATACGGCCGGCCGGGCCTTTTTCTTTGACAGTACGATCCCGAGGGGAATATACACCAGTCCGTTGAAAATGCGTCCGCTGGACAAGAGATAGCGGATGCCCGTCCTGGCGGTATTCCATATTCCCTGCAGGTCACTGCTGTCATTGCCGATCGCGTCGAACACCGCCACGAGCACGCTTGCGGCCAGGGACAGGCACAGAAGCCGCCGGAAGCCGGCCTGTTTCCTGATAACCAGGAGGATGACGAGGATCGCGTAGAAAGTCGACAGCAGGTACCACAGCACCCAGCTGTTATACTGCTCCCCCACAAAGACCAATCCCGTCAGGTATCTCAGGATCGCTTCGGAAAACGGTGTCTTTTCCAGGATAAAGTGAATGACCGCCAGCGGAAGGTATATAGCGGACCACAGCAGATACATCTTTCCGATTCTGAAGAGATAGTTTTTCAGTATCCGCCCGTTTTCCCCGGACGGACCGGCGTCAAAAACCAGCTTCTGTCCCAGCAGGAAACCCGCCGCGAGAAAGAAAAACGGGACAGCTGCCTGCGTCACGATCGCATAAAGCTTCTGAACCCATTCCACCTCGCATTTTTCCAGCGGTCCGGTATGGAGCGCCACCACGGCGAATGAAAAGACAAACTTCCACAGGTCGATCGAAGGATACTGCCGGCGATCCGCCGCTCTGTCCGAGTATTGTCCGTCCATAGCGTCCTCCCGTTCATGCTTTGATGCTATCGGAAGACCATTTGCCGAGTACAGAAGGTTCGTTTTTCGGATATGGATATGACCGTCACGCTGTCTTCCAGACCATCGTGTTGTTTTCAATCGCCGCTTCGAGGCGGCCCTGCGCTTCCAGCCACGTGAGGTAGGACCGGACGGTACT
>CACXEB010000222.1 GCA_902766515.1 uncultured Eubacteriales bacterium | reverse complement strand
TGCAGCGTCAGGGTGATGGTACGCCTGACCTGCGCCTCACCGGCGGTCAGCGTGACGGTCAGGCGGTAGTCGCCGTCCGGGGCCTGCATGCCGTCCTCCCAGATGACGATGCTCAGGTCGTTCCGGCCCGGCTCCACCGGCGTTTCAAACACCGGCGCGCCGGCGATGGGCCAGGCGACGGACAGGGTGCCGCTGACCGTGACGTTCACGGAAATGTCCAGCGCGCTGTCGTCCGGCAGGGTGATGGACGTGCTGTGTCCGATCAGCGTCAGCCTGACCTCCGGTGTTTCCCCGGCCAGGGCGGGCGCACAGGCGGCAAAGAGCAGCGCGAGCGCGCAGAAAAAAGCGATACGGGAGCGGATCATGGATCTTTTACCTCGCAATGGATGGCGTCGGACGCCCGTCAGCCCGGTTCGGCGGGCGGGGCGGCCGGCTGCTTTTTGTGGTAGACGATGGGGCAGGACGTTCCGGGCAGGTCCGGGGCGCCGGGGTCAAAACGCAGGCTGTCGCCGGTCAGGGTCAGGGTGCCGGTGGAGCCGCGCACCGTCTTCTGCTGCAGCAGCAGGGTGACGATCTTGCGGTTCAGCTGCGGTCCGCCGCCGCGGGTGAGCGCGTCCTTCCAGAGGGTAAAGCCGCAGCCGCTCTGCCAGCCGGAACAGCCGAAGGCTTTTTCGGATTCCCTGACCGGCTGGCCGCAGAGCGGGCAGGCGACGCCCGGCAGCGTATTCTGCGCGGCGGCCTTGGGCCTGACCTTGCCCCTGGTCCGCGTTTCCTCGGGAAAATGGGCCTCGGCGGACGCGGTCCGGGCGTAATCCACCAGGAAGGCGCTCATCCGCCGGATGCCCTGCATGAATCGTTCGGTATCGCGCTTGCCGGCGGCGATCTCGTTGAGCGCCAGCTCCCATTTGCCGGTGGTTTCCGGGCTGGAGAGCTCGGGGGGACAGATGGCGATCAGCTCGACGCCCTTCGGGGTCGCCTGCAGCGTCTTGCCTTTGCGGGCCGCGTAGCCGACCTGCAGCAGCCGTTCAATGATCGCTGCGCGGGTGGCGGGCGTGCCCAGGCCGCTGCCTTTCATCTGTTCGCGGAGCGCTTCGTCATCCAGTTCCCGCCCGGCGTTCTCCATCGCGGACAGCAGGCTGGCGTCCGTATGGGGGGCGGGCGGCTTGGTAGATTCCTTCTTGACGGTCGCCTTTTCCACCGTCCGGCGGTCGCCCTCGGCGAGGGCGGGCAGCGCGGCTTCCGCGTCCTTCTTGTCCGCGGCGGCCTGACCGTCGCGGTAGACGGCCTTCCAGCCGGCGGCGCGCTCGGTCCGGCCGGTGGAGCGGAAGGACTCGCCCTCCGCCTCCGTGACCACGCGCACCTGGTCGTATTCGTACGGCGGATAGAACGCGGCGATGGACCGGCGGGCCACCATGTCAAACAGGGCGCGCTCGTCGGGGGACATCTTGTCCACCGGGGCGCGGTTGAGGGTCGGCAGGATCGCGTGGTGGTCGCTGACCTTCGCGTTGTCGAACACGCGCTTACTGACCGGCAGGCCGCCTTTCTCATTCTTCGGGATGCCCTGCACGAGCGGCTGGTAGCTGTCCGGCAGGCTGCGGAAGGTCTGGGGCAGGCGCTTGAGCATGTCCATCGGCAGGTATCTGCTGTCCGTGCGCGGGTAGGTCAGCGCCTTCCAGCGCTCATACAGGCTCTGCGCCAGCTTGAGGGTCTTGTCCGCCGTGAAGCCGAGCTGCCGGTTGGCCTCGCGCTGCAGGCTGGTGAGGTCAAACAGCTGCGGCGCCAGGTCCCGCTTCTGCTCGCAGGTGACGCTTTTGACGGTTGCGGGCTTGCCGCGGACCTTTTTGGCCAGCGCGGCGGCCGTTTCCTTGTCGGGGATGCGGTTTGCGGTCTTCTCGTCCGTCACGGCGGGGTTGAACCACTGGCCCTGGTAGTCGCCGAAATCCGCTGTAAGGGTGTGGTATTCCACCGGCACGAAGTCGGCGATCTCGTGATACCGACGCACGAGGATGGCCAGGGTCGGCGTCTGCACGCGGCCCATGGACAGCAGCACATTGTACCGGAGGGTAAATGCGCGGCTGGCGTTCATGCCCACCAGCCAGTCGGCGATGGCGCGGCTGCGCGCGGAGCGGTACAGCCCGTCATAGGCGTCGGCCGGCTTCAGTTCCGCGAAGCCTTCGCGAATGGCCTCGTCCGTCATGGAGGAGATCCACAGCCGCTCGACCGGCTTGTTGCAGCCGGCCTGCTCGTAGATCAGGCGGAAAATCAGCTCGCCCTCGCGCCCGGCGTCGGTGGCGCAGATCAGGGAGTCCACCTCGGGCAGCTTCATCAGCTTTTTGAGGACGTTGAACTGCGATTTCGTTTTCGGCAGCACCTTGGTGGGAATGGTCTCCGGTTCGATGGGGAGGTCCTCCATGCGCCACTTCTTGTAGCGCTCGTCCAGCTCGTCCGGTTCCACCAGGGACACCAGGTGGCCCAGCGCCCAGCTGACCAGGTAGTCCTGCCCCTGCAGGTAGCCGTCCTTCCGCTCGCCGCACTTGAGCACCCGGGCGATGTCCCGGGCTACGGAAGGCTTTTCGGCGATGACCAGCTTCATGGATAGATCTCCTGCATGGCGGCGGCGTAGTCGGGATCCTGCTCCATGACGGCGCGGGTCGCGAGGTCCATCATGCCGGTCTGCTTGACGCCGATCGCCGCTTGGTACTTCTTGACGGCGGACAGCACCGTGCGGTCGATCTCCTTGCGGTAGGTCTTGCGCTCCGCCAGGTAGCCCTTGCGGGTCAGGAAGGACTGCAGCACGTAGATGTCGTCGCAGGTGTCGTACAGCCCGACGTCCGTATAGGCGCGGCGGACGGGCGTGCCGAAGCCGTACAGCAGCTTGTAGCTCAGGGGATAGACGTTGCGCTGCACCTTGTCCGGGTTGTTGCCCTCGATCACGTGGATATGCACCTCGCCGTTGGCGTCGCGGGTCACGTCCTCCACGAGGGCGACGTGGTCGGTTCCCTTTTCCGGGGAGTACCACGAGATCCACAGGTAATCGCCGGGGAACGGGATATATTCGTTGTTAGCCAGGTAATGATCCGCGCCGATCAGCCACTGCTTTTCGTGGGTCACGGGGACGCGGTCGTCGTCCGTCACAAACTTGCCGTGGGCGACAAACCACGGCACGCCCTCCTTGGCGCGGCCGTACATGGGGTACACGTTCCTGAGCAGCGACGTGCCGTACCGGGTGTCCGTCTCGTTGACGCACCAGGTCAGGAATTCGGCGCACCAGGCGACCCGGCGTCCGGCGTACCATTCGCCGTATTTGGACTGGTTGGACCGCGGGCCTTCCGTATAGCCCAGCTCCTCCCGGGCCACCAGGATGACCAGCAGCCAGGGCTCTGTATCGATGACGCTCTCGTCGATGACCGGCGGCTCCCAGCCCTCCTCGGGCGGGAGCACGCGCTCGCCGGGCAGCACGGACGGCTGCGGCAGCTGCCATTCGGCCTGCCCGCTGTCCGCCGTCTCCTCCTCCCCGGCCCATGCCCCGGGCACGGCCAGCGCCAGCGCCAGCGTGATCACGATCAGTGTATCCAGCATCCGTTTGCCGTACTTCATGCATCCGTCCTTTCCGCCGGCCGGGCCGGCGTGCGATTCGCAGGGACAGTATACCATTTTTAATGGACAGATGCAAACATGTCCCTACGGGACCGTAGGGGGGACTGGCGTGCCCCCCTGCGGGACCCCCCTCTCAGATTTGCCTGTCGGGACTGCGTCCCTCCCGGGCGGCAAATCTGCAAGGTAGAAATCGCTGACGCGATTTCGTCC
>CACXEB010000221.1 GCA_902766515.1 uncultured Eubacteriales bacterium | reverse complement strand
GCGCCCCGGTCGCGCAGGTAGCGCAGGATCGGGGCTGCCGGATAGGGTTCCTGCCGGTAGCCGCGGGCGATCGCGCCGGTGTTGATCTCAAACGGGACGCCGGTGGCCAGCAGCGCGTCCGCCGCCTGCCGCCAGGCGGCGACATACCGGGGATCGTTCTCGTCAAACAGCCGGTACCGGTCGTTCAGCTTGGCGACCAGGTCGAAGTGGCCGATCAGGTCGCAGCCGGTCCGCTCGACCACGGTGGCTTCCAGACGGAAGTATTCCTCGGCGACCCGCAGCATGTCCCCGCCCAGCAGCCGCGCGGCGCGGTACAGGCTGTCCGGCTTCCAGTCCACGGACAGGTATTCGCCCGCCAGGTACAGGTAGTGCACGGAGCCGATCACATAGTCGAAGGCGCCGGTGTCCGCGGTGGAGAACAGGTCCTGCTCGACGCCGCAGGCGATGGCCATGCGGCCCGCGTACAGGTCCCTGAGCCGCCGGCACTCCGCCAGGTAAGCGGGCACCGCGTCCTCGCGCATGCAGCATGCCGTGTCGTAGGGCGCGTAGCCGTGGTCCGTAAACCCGAGCGCGGTCATGCCGCGGGCGCAGGCCGCTTCGGCGACCGCCGCCATGCTGTCCGCCCCGTCGGAAAAGGTGGTGTGTACGTGAAAATCCTCGGTGATCATCAGGTCATTTTTTCCTGCTTGACCTTGTGGTCGATCACGTGGCGCGAGGCCAGCTCGCGGTGCACGTCCTCGAGGGAGATGCCCATCTGGGTCATCAGCACCATCACATGGTAGGCCAGGTCGGCGATCTCATAGACCGTCTCCCGCTTGTCCTCCGCCTTGCCGGCGATGATGACCTCGGTGGATTCCTCGCCGACCTTCTTGAGGATCTTGTCCAGGCCCTTCTGGAACAGGTAGGTCGTGTAGGACCCCTCGGGCAGCTGCTCCTTGCGGCCCTTCAGGAGCGCCATCAGGCCCTCAAGGGAGAAGGCGCTCCGCTCCGGGCTCTGCCAGACGGCGTCGTTGAAGCAGGAATCCGTGCCCAGGTGGCAGGCGGGGCCGTCTTTTTCCACCATCACGACGAGGGCGTCCCGGTCGCAGTCGGCGGTGATGGACACCACGTGCTGGTAATTGCCGGAGGTTTCGCCCTTGAGCCAGAGCTCCTGCCTGGAGCGGCTCCAGAAACAGGTCAGTCCCTTTTCCATGGTGATCTGCAGGCTCTCGCGGTTCATGTACGCCAGCGTCAGCACGTTCCTGCTGATCGCGTCCACCACGATGGCCGGGATCAGCCCGCGCTCGTCGAATTTCAATTCGTCAATGTTCAGCATCGCTCTCTCCTGATTTGATCAGCCGCGTGGGGATCCCTGCGTCGGACAGCGCCCGTTTGAGCGCGTCGATGCGGACCTCGCCGAAATGGAAGATGGAAGCCGCCAGGCCGGCGTCCACGCGCGGCAGGGTTTTGAACAGGGTGACAAAGTCCTCTATGCAGCCCGCGCCGCCGGAGGCGATTACCGGCACGCTGACCAGGTCAGACACCGCGCGCAGCATTTCCAGGTCGAAACCACGCTTGACGCCGTCCGTGTCGATGGAGTTCAGCACGATCTCGCCCGCGCCGTGATCCACGCCGCGGCGGATCCAATCCAGCGCGTCCAGGCCGGTGTCGTCGCGGCCGCCCCGGGCAAAGACGCGGTACCGGCCGTCCACCCGCTTGACGTCTGCCGACAGGACCACGCACTGGCTGCCGTAGCGCCGCGCGGCCTCTTCGATCAGTTCGGGCCGGCGGATCGCGCCGGAGTTGACGGATACCTTGTCCGCCCCGCACTTGAGCACCCGGTCGAAGTCGTCCAGGGTATTGATGCCGCCGCCCACCGTCAGCGGGATGAAGATGGTGGACGCGACCTCGCGCAGGATGTCCGTGAAGAGCCGCCGGCCTTCGGCGGAGGCGGTGATGTCATAGAATACCAGCTCGTCCGCGCCGGCGTCGGAGTAGTAAGACCCGAGCGCCACGGGGGAGGACACGTCCCGCAGCCCCCCGAAGTTGACCCCCTTGACCACGCGCCCGTCCCGGACGTCGAGGCAGGGGATGATGCGCTTGGTAATCATGAAGCCGCCTCGATGGCCGTGCGCAGGGGGAGCGTGCCTTCATAGCAGGCTTTGCCCACGATCGCGCCGTACAGGCCCAGCCGCTTGAGGGCCAGGATGTCGTCGACGCTGCTGACGCCGCCGGAGGCGATGATATTGACCGACAGCTCCTCGCTCAGGCGCTGGTAGAGGTCGCGGTTCGCGCCCTGCAGCGCGCCGTCGCGGGAGATATCGGTGCTGATGATCGTCCTGACGCCGATCTCCTCCATCCGGCGGCAGAAGGCGAAGGCCTCCAGGTCGGAGGTGGCGGTCCAGCCGCGGATGGCGACCATGCCGTCACGCACGTCCACGCCGACCGCGATCCGGTCCTGGTAGCGGCGCACCGCCTGCTCGGCGAAGGAAGGATCCATGACGGCGGCGGTCCCGAGGATCACCCGGTCCACCTGCGCGTCCTCCAGGTAGCTGCTCACGATGTCCATGTTGCGGATCCCGCCGCCCACCTGCATGAACAGAGAGGTGTCCGCCTTCATGGCGGCAATCAGCTTCAGGTTGGGGGTCTGCCCGTCGCGGGCGCCCTCCAGGTCCACCACGTGCACGGCCCGGGCGCCTTCTGCCTGGAAAGCGCTCAGCAGCCGCGCCGGTGCGTTTTCATAGACGGTCATCTGCGCGTAGTCGCCCTTGAGCAGGCGGACCGCCTTGCCTTCATACAGGTCAATCGCCGGAAAAATCAGCATAAGTTCTCCTCCGTTTCCGAAAATGCTTTCAGGATGGCCAGCCCCACGCGCCCGCTTTTTTCGGGATGGAACTGGCAGCCGGCTACGTTGCCGCGGCCGATCGCCGCCGTCACCGGCGCCGAATATTCCGTCACCGCCAGGGTGTCCGCCTCGCAGCGGGTACCCTGGAAGGAATGCACAAAGTATACGTAATCCCCCTCATGGGTGTACCGGAAGAGGGCGGACGGACGGGTCAGCCGGAGGCTGTTCCAGCCCATGTGGGGGATCTTGAGCGCGGGGTCGACCGTCTCGGACAGCGCGCGGACCTCCCCGGGGATCAGCCCCAGCCCCGCGTGCGTTCCGAACTCGAGGCTGCGGTCCATCAGCAGCTGCATCCCCAGGCAGATGCCCAGCACGGGCCTGCCGCGGCGGGCCGCCTCGCGGATCTCGTCGTCCAGGCCGCTTTCACGCAGCTTCGCCGCCGCGTCGCCGAAGGCGCCCACCCCGGGCAGGATCAGCTTGTCCGCGCGGCGCAGCTTCGCCGCGTCGCCGGACACGCATACGTCCTGACCGATCTGCTTCAGGCTGGACACCAGCGAAAACAGGTTGCCCACGCCGTAATCAATGACCGCAATCATAATATCCCTTTCGTAGACGGGATCCGGTCCGGATGGTCCGGGTCCATGCCGGCGGCCGCGCCGAGCGCGCGCGCCAGCGCCTTGAACGCGCCTTCGATGATGTGGTGGCTGTTTTCCCCGGCGAGCAGCCGGATGTGCAGGGTGATGCCGGCGTTTCGCGCGAAGGCGGTCATGAATTCCTGCACGAGCTCCGTGTCGAAGGTGCCGACCTTCTGCGTCGGGATGGGGAGCTGGCCGTAATAGCCGCCCCGGCCGGAGATGTCCACCGCCGCCTGGACGAGGGTCTCGTCCATGGGCAGGCAGACGCTGCCGTAGCGGCGGATGCCGCGGCGGTCGCCCAGCGCCTCATGGAAAGCCTGGCCCAGGGCGATGCCGATATCCTCGGTGGAATGATGGTCATCCACTTCGGTATCCCCCTGGCAGCGCAGGGTCAGGTCAAAGCCGCCGTGCCGTGCGAACAGGGTCAGCATGTGGTCCATGAATCCGACGCCGGACGCGATATCCGCGTCCCCGGCCCCGTCCAGGGCCAGGCGCAGGTCGATCTTCGTTTCGGCGGTATCGCGTGTGATGTGGGCGGTCCTCATAGCCTGCCTCCTCAAAGGATGTCCCGGATGGCGGCGAGCAGCGCGTCGTTCTGCTCCCGCGTGCCGACCGTGATCCGGTTGTACTGCACGATGCGCGACTGGTTGAAATGCCGGACCAGGATGCCGCGGTCCTTGAGCATCTGGTACAGGACGCCGCCGTTCATCCGCAGCGTGCGGGCGAAAAGAAAGTTTGTCCGGGAATCCGTCACCGTGAAGTCCAGGGCCTTCAGGCCCGCGGCCAGCTGCCCGCGGTTGGCGATGATCGTTTCGCAGTTGCGCCGCGTCCGGGCTTCGTCCTGCAGCACCGCGATCCCCAGCGCCTGCGTGTAGGAATTGACGTTGTACGGGTTCAGCGAATAGCGGATGCTCTGCAGGTCGGCAATCAGCTGGGGCTGGCCGATGGCGTAGCCCAGCCGCGCTCCCGCCATGGAGCGGGACTTGGAGAAGGTCTGGATGACCAGCAGGTTGTCCAGCTGGCGGGTCAGCGGCACGCAGGATTCCGCGCCGAAGTCCACATAGGCTTCGTCCACGATGACCAGGGAGTCCGGACACCGCCTGGCCAGGCGGGCGATCTCCTCCGCGGGCAGCGCGATGCCCGTGGGCGCGTTCGGATTCGCGAGAAAAACGACATGGGGCTTCCGGTCCTCCGCATAGCGGTCCAGGCGGACGGTCAGGTCGTCCTCCAGCGGGATCTCCCGCCAGGGCAGCCTGTTGACGTCCGCGAACACGCGGTAAAACCCATAGGTGATATCGGGAAACAGCGCGGGCCGTTCCGGGCTGACAAAGGCGAGAAAGGCCATGTTCAGCACTTCGTCGGAACCGTTGCCCACGGTGACCCAGTCGGGCGATACCTGGTACCGCTCCGCCAGCGCGGCGCGGAGCGCCCGCGCCTCCGGATCCGAGTACAGCTCGAAGCTGCGGACCTGCTCCGCGGCGCGGCGGAGCGCCTCCTCGCTGGGCGGGAAGGGGTTCTCGTTGGTGTTCAGCTTGATGTACTGCCGGTCCTGGGGCTGCTCGCCGGGAACATAGGGCTTGAGAGAGGCCTGTTCACTGCTCAGGAAGCGGCTCATGGCAGTTCCTCCGTGCGGATCAGGGCGCTGCGGGCATGGCCGGTCAGGCCCTCCGCGCGGGCGAACCGCGCCACGTCCTGGGCGACGTCCCGGAGCGCGTCCCGGGTGAAATAGGTGAACTGGGTTTTTTTAATGAAGTCATCCACCGACAGCGGGCTGGAAAACCGCGCCGTGCCGCTCGTGGGCAGGGTGTGGTTGGGACCGGCGAGGTAGTCGCCGAGGGCTTCGGGGCAGTCCCGGCCCAGGAAGACGGAGCCCGCGTGCTTCACCTCGCTCAGCCAGTCGAAGGGCTGGTCGACGCACAGCTCCAGGTGCTCCGGCGCCAGCTCGTTGGATACGGCGATGGCCTGGCGGAGGTCGTCCGTCACAATGATCTTGCCGTTGCGCTCAATGGCATCGCGCGCGATCGCTTCCCGCTCGAGCAGCGGCAGCTGGCGCTCGATCTCCGCCTGCACCTGCAGGGCCAGCGCTTCGCTGTCCGTCACCAGCACGGCGCTGGCCATCCGGTCATGCTCCGCCTGGGACAGCAGGTCCGCCGCCGCGTGGGCGGGATCGGTCCGCCCGTCCGCGACGATCAGGATCTCGCTGGGACCGGCGATCATGTCCACGGACACCAGCCCGTAGACCTGGCGCTTGGCTTCGGCGACGAAGACGTTGCCGGGGCCGACGATCTTGTCCACGCGGGGGACGGTTTCGGTGCCGTAGGCGAGCGCGGCGATGGCCTGCGCGCCGCCGGCCTTGAAGATGCGGCTCACGCCCGCCACATGCGCGGCGCACAGGATGGCGGGATGCACCCTGCCGTCCCTGCCGGGCGGGGTCATCATCACGACCTCCGGCACCCCGGCGATGCGGGCGGGGATCGTATCCATCAGCACGGTGGAGGACAGGGCCGCGGTGCCGCCGGGCACGTAGAGGCCCGCGCGGTCCACGGGGGTGATGCGCTGGCCCATGACCACGCCGGGCTCCGGCATCTGGACGAAGCCCTGGCGCTTCTGGGCTTCATGGAATCGGCGGATACGGGCAGCCGCGCGCTCCAGCACGCGCATGAAGTCCGGGTCCGCCCCGTCCAGCGCGGCCTGCGTTTCCGCGGGGCTGACCTCCAGGCTGTCCAGCTTCACGCCGTCAAAGCGCTCGGTATAGCGCCGGAGCGCTTCGTCGCCGTGCAGGCGCACGTCCTCCAGGATGTCCCGGACCGTGCCGGACACGTCCGTGCCGGCGGAAGACCGGGCGAAAACCTCTTCCGGCGCCACCTCGCCCATTTTCAGTATCCGTATCATTGTATTTCCTCCTCCAGCGCCTGCAGCAGCGGGGCCAGGCGGCCGCGTTTGAACGCGTACGACGCTTTGTTGGCGATCAGGCGCGCGCTGATTTCGGCGACCGTGTCGATGACCTCCAGGTGGTTTTCCCGGAGGGTGGTCCCCGTTTCGACGATGTCCACGATGACGTCCGACAGCCGGAGCAGCGGCGCGATCTCGATGGACCCGTTCAGGTGGATGATCTCGATGTCGCGGCCCAGGGAAGCGTAGTAGTCCTTGGCGATGCGCGAAAACTTGGTGGCGACCCGCAGCGTGCGCTCCGGATCCAGCCAGGCGCCCTCCGGCGCGGCGACCGCCATGCGGCAGCGGCCGGTTTTGAGGTCCATCAGCTCATACACGTCGGGGCGATATTCCAGCAGGATGTCCTTGCCCGCCACACCGATGTCCGCCGCGCCCTGCTCCACGTAGATGGATACGTCCGAGGGCTTGGCCCAGAAATAGCGGACCTGCAGGGCTTCGTTGTCAAAGATCAGCTTGCGGGTGTCCGCGAGCACTTCATCGCAGGGATAACCGGCCTTGGCGAACAGCCTGTATACTTTTTCGCCGAGGCGCCCCTTGGGCAGGGCAATGGTCAGCGGTTCAGCCATGGGACGTCACCCCGCTTTCCGACAGGTCGACCCGCCGCCCGAACCGCGCGCGGCCGGGCACCGTCTTCTGAGCGCAGACCGTCGCGCCGTCCGCGCCCAGGCGGGACACGGCGTTCAGCACCGCTTCGGGCGCGGCGTCGCCGGGATAGACCAGCAGGATGTCCGCGTCCGGATGGCCGTCCGGCTCCTGCAGCCGTTCCAGCGTGTCCAGGTAGACGGCGAAGCCGATGGCCCCGCCGCTGCGGCCCAGCTTGGGCAGCAGGGGATCGTACTGGCCGCCGGCGATGACCCGCTCCGGCACGCCGTGCACATAGCCGCGGAACACGAGACCGTTGTAGTAACCCAGGTCGTTGACCGTGGTGAAGTCCAGCCGCAGCAGCCCGAAGGCCGGCGTATCCCGGAGGGCGAGGACCACGCGCCTGAGCGCGGTCGATTCCTCGGTATCCGGCAGCGCGGCGAGCGCCGCCTGCAGGTCGTCCGGGGCGCGCATCAGCTGAATGAGCGGCCCGAGGGCGCCGTCCGCAAGGCCCGCTTCCGCCTGGAGCGCGGTCAGCTGGTGGACCGAACGGGCAGACAGCGCTTCGACCGCCCGGGATTCCTGCGCGGCGGTCAGCCCCGCGTCGCGGATCAGCCGGCGGACCAGTCCCATGTGGGACAGGTGCAGCACGGCGCGCGGACTGATGCGGCGCAGGCTTTCCGCCGCCAGCATCAGCACCTCTGCCATGCAGTACTCGTCCACGGCGCCGATGCACTCCACGCCGGTCTGCGTGATCTCACGGAAACCCTGGCCCTGGCTGGAGGGGCGGTAGACGTTTTCCTGATAGTAGACCTTCTGGGCGACGCCCGGCTCGTCCCGGCCGGAGCGGACGATGGACAGCGTCACGTCCGGCTTCAGCGCCAGCAGGGCCCCGTCCGTGTCGGTGAAGGCGATCACCTGCTCGGAGGGCAGGAAGTCCTTGTTGCCCGCGTACAGGTCATAGGACTCAAACTTGCGCATTTTATAAGGTACATATCCATGCTGCACGTACAGCGCGCGCAGGGAAAAGAGGATGCGCTCCTCCGGCTTCAGGATCCGGTCGGGAATGTTCATGCCTGGTCCTCCTCGCTGAGCCGCCCGAGCGCCCGCCGGTAGCCGCCGGACCCATAATGCAGGCAGCGGTTGACGCGGCTGATCGTGGCGGAGCTGACGCCCGTCTGATCGGCTACGTCCTGGTATTTGGTGCCCTGGCTCAGCAATTCGGCAATATTCAGCCGCTGGGCCATGTCGCGCACCTCTTTGACGGTGCACAGGTCCTCCAGCAGCTGGTAGGCCTCCTCCGGACTGCGCAGGTCAGCCAGCGCCTGCATCAGCCTGTCTGTCGCCTGCGTGCGTTCATACGCCATCGCCCTTCGCCCCCTTTCAACGGTACGCGTGGCATTTTAACACAATACTTTGACAAAGTAAAGTGAAAAAGCGTCCGCAAAAAAAGTTCAGAAAAATATATGCAAAGATTCTTGACAAAATCTGAGCAGGTGTTTATAATGAGGCTAACAGTTAAGTTAACATGTAACTTAACAAATAATCTAAGGAGGAACGTCGTATGAAAAAGATCCTGTCCCTGATGCTGGCGCTCTGCATGCTGCTGGGCCTGGCCTCCTTCGCTTCCGCGGATGAGCTGCCCACATTCGATCAGATTGTCCTCGGTGAGAACACCGACCTGGCCGCTGATCTGGTCTTCGCGTATCACCGCACCGACCGCCGCGAAGTGCTGGACGGCTATGTGAAGCAGTTCCAGGCGATCTATCCGAACATCAACATCACCTATGACCTGGTGACGGACTATGCCGAGAACGCGCTGCTGCGGGTCGGCACCGACAACTGGACGATCATGGGCATCCCGACCGTCGACAAGGACGAGCTGGCCAAGTACTTCGTGCCGCTGGGCAGCCTGGAGACCCTGGACGGCCTGTACAACTTCATGAGCAGCTGGGCCTATGACGGCATCTGCTACGGCCTTCCTTCCACCGGCAACGCCAACGGCGTGCTGTACAACAAGGCGGTCTTCGCGGCTGCCGGCATCACCGAGCTGCCCAAGACGCCCGATGAGTTCATCGCCGCGCTGAAGGCTGTCAAGGAAAAGACCGACGCCATCCCGCTGTACACCAACTACGCAGCCGGCTGGACCATGGGCGCCTGGGACGCTTACATCGGCGTCGCGGCGACCGGCGATGCCGCCTACATGAACCAGACCCTGCTCCACACCAAGGATCCGTTCGCCAACAAGGGCGACGGCACCGGCCCCTATGCCGTGTACAAGATCCTGTATGACGCCGTCAAGGAAGGCCTCATCGAGGACGACTACACCACCACCGACTGGGAAGGCTGCAAGGGCATGATGAACCGCGGCGAGATCGCCACCATGGTCCTGGGCTCCTGGGCGTTCACCCAGATGCAGGAAGCGGGCGACAAGCCGGAGGATATCGGCTACATGGCGTTCCCCATCACCGTCAACGGCAAGCAGTACGCGCCGGCCGGCGGCGACTACAACTTCGGCATCAACGTGAAGGCGACCGACGCCCAGAAGCTGGCCGCGATGTACTACCTCAAGTGGCTCACCCACGAGAGCGGCTTCACCTTCGCCGAGGGCGGCGTCCCGATCGACAAGAACGGCGAGTATCCGGCGCTGTACGCGGCCTTCGCGGGCATCGACATGGTGTCTGACGAACCCGCTCTGCCCGGTGAGGAAAACCTGCTCAACGAGCTGAACAGCGAGAGCGAGCTGGCCATCAACGCCGGCGGCAACACCAAGGTGCAGCAGATCATCGAGCACGCGTTCAACGGCACCAAGGACTTTGACGACATCATGGCGGACTGGAACGAAGCCTGGACCGAGGCCCAGGAAGACAAGAACGTCGAGATCCGCTGAGCCGATCTACCCCTCAACCCGGTGACGGGGCCACAGGATACTCCCGTGGCCCCTTTCTTTCACCGATCCAACCCGACCAGCATCCGGAGGTGACTCACGTGTCGACCGTAGCGGCAGCCGACCTGCGTCAGCGCAGGAAGAAGGTAAACTGGCAGAAGGTGCTCCTGATCACGACGTTTTCGGTGGTCCCGCTCTTCCTGCTCGCCCTGTTTACGTACGTCCCCTTTATCAAGATGATCAAGTTCAGCTTCTATGACATGAGCTATACGAAGAACAAGGGGTACGTGGGCTTTGACAACTACCTGAAGATCTTCAAAAAGGACGAGTACGTCGGCGCCATGCTGCTGAGCCTGTATTACATGGCCGGCGCGGTGGTCCAGCTGGCGCTGGCGCTGTTTTTCGCCACGCTGCTGACCTCCGGCATCAGGGGAAGCGGGCTGTTCAAGGGCATCATGTTCTTCCCCTTCCTGGTCAACGGCATCGCCATCGGCTTCATCTTCAAGTTCTTCTACACCCGCGGGTTCGTGCTGGATACGGTGCTGCAGGCGTTCGGCATACCATTGACCAGCATCCCCTACTGGCTGCGCGACCAGAGCGTCAACAACTGGTCGCTGGTCTTCACCTCCGTCTGGAAATACTGCGGGCAGAACATGGTGCTGTTCATCGGCGCGATCGCTTCCATCGATCCCACCCTGTACGAGGCGGCGACCATCGACGGCGCCAACAAGTGGGAGCAGT
>CACXEB010000220.1 GCA_902766515.1 uncultured Eubacteriales bacterium | reverse complement strand
GAGTGCCGCAGAGGACGTGACGAGGGGAGCCGCGAGGGGGCACACCCTCGCGTACAATCCGCAGCAGCGGCATGTACGCTGCGAGGATGAAATCGCGTCAGCGATTTCTTCCTTACAGATTTGCCGCCCGGGAGCCCCGTAAAGGGGCGACAGGCAAATCTGCAGGGGGGTCACGCAGGGGGGATGACAATCCCCCCTACGGTCACGGTTCACGCAGTGAACAGTGACTTCAGGAATACAGGATTTGCACAATCCACGTGGTTGCCAAACGAAAAAAAATCATATAAAATGGCAGGCGGGGCGGAGGGACGCTCCGCTGCGTGCTTTTGCGCGCATTACAGACAACCGGCAAGGAGTGTATCGGATGACCGCATATCTTGTGTTGAGCAACGGCGCCGTGTTTGAAGGCAGGCGCGTCGGCGCGAAGGTGGACCGGATCGGCGAGCTGGTGTTTACCACCGGCATGGAGGGCTATATCGAGACCCTGACGGACCCGAGCTATTACGGGCAGATCGTCACGCAGTCCTTCCCGCTGATCGGCAATTACGGCATCATTGAGGACGATTTTGAGGGCGAGAGCGCCCTGTTCGGATACGTGTGCCGCGAGATCTCCGATACGCCCTCCAATTTCCGCACCCAGTACACGGTGGGCGAGTACCTGGAGCGCAAGGGGATCCCCGGCATCGTGGGGGTGGACACGCGGCAGATCGTGCGCATCACCCGCGAGGAGGGCGTCATGAACGCCATGATCTGCGACCGGGTGCCGGAGGACCTGGAGCCGCTCCGCCGTTATACGGTCCGCAGCGCCGTCAGCAGCGTCACCTGTGCGGAACCGCGGGATTACCCCGCCGAGGGGGAGACCCGCCGCCGCGTGACCCTGATCGACTACGGCTTCAAGCGCAACATCGTCCGCAGCCTGCAGCGCCGCGGCTGCGCGGTGCGCGTCGTCCCCGCGTCGACGACGGCGGAGGAGATCCTCCGGGACGACCCGGACGGCATCATGCTGTCCAACGGCCCGGGCGACCCGAAGGAGAACGTTGCCGCGATCGCCGCGCTCCGCCAGCTGATCGGGAAGAAGCCGGTCTTCGGCATCTGCCTGGGCCACCAGCTGACCGCGCTGGCGCTGGGCGGCGATACGGTGAAGCTCAAGTACGGCCACCGCGGCGGCAACCAGCCGGTGCGGGAGCTGGAGACGGGCCACACCTGGATCACCAGCCAGAACCACGGCTACGCGGTCGTGTCGGACAGCCTGCGCGGCGTCGGGGTGGAATCCTACGTCAACGCCAACGACGGCTCCTGCGAGGGCATGCGCTATCCGGACCTCAACTGCATGACGGTGCAGTTCCATCCGGAGGCCAGCTCCGGCCCCAAGGACACGGGCTTCCTGTTCGACCGGTTTATGAATATGATGGGAGAAACGCAAAATGCCTAAGGACAATACGATTCGCAAGGTGCTGGTGATCGGGTCCGGTCCGATCGTGATCGGGCAGGCGGCCGAGTTTGACTATGCCGGGACGCAGGCCTGCCGCGTGCTGAAGGACGAGGGCGTCAACGTGGTGCTGGTGAACTCCAACCCCGCGACCATCATGACGGACCAGCACCTGGCGGACGAGATCTACCTGGAGCCGCTCACCGTGGAAACCGTCACGCGCATCATCGAGAAGGAGCGGCCGGACGGCCTGCTGGCCGGCCTCGGCGGGCAGACGGGTCTGACGCTGGCGATGCAGCTGAGCCGCTCGGGCGTGCTGGAGCGCTGCGGCGTGCGCCTGCTGGGCAGCCCCATCGAGGCGATCGAGCGGGCGGAGGACCGTGAAAAGTTCCGTGAGACCATGCAGGCGATCGGCGAGCCCTGCGTCCCCTCCGACATCGCGGAGACGCTGGAGGACGCGCTGAAGGCGGCGGACAGGATCGGTTATCCGGTGATCGTGCGCCCGGCCTACACGCTGGGCGGCACGGGCGGCGGCATCGCGAACACGGAAGCGGAGCTCCGGGTCATCGCGCGGACCGGCCTGGAGCTGTCACCGATCACCCAGGTCCTGATCGAGAAGTGCATCTCCGGCTGGAAGGAGATCGAGTTTGAGACCATGCGCGACAGCGCGGGCAACGCCATTGAGATCTGCTCGATGGAAAACGTCGATCCCGTGGGCATCCACACCGGCGATTCGATCGTCGTGGCCCCGGCGCTGACGCTGGCGGACCGGGAGTTCCAGATGCTGCGCAGCGCCGCGCTGCGGATGATCGAGGCGATCGGCATCGTCGGCGGCTGCAACTG
>CACXEB010000219.1 GCA_902766515.1 uncultured Eubacteriales bacterium | reverse complement strand
TACGAGGCCCGCGTTGGCCATGCCATCCGGGATCACGATATCGGCCTGCGCCTCGCAGCCGGTGATCAGGCTGCCCATCCCGGCGCCGGCGATGCCGCCGAACATGCCCTCAGCGCCCATTTCCGCGTAGTGCGCGGTGACCCTGCCGTTCACCAGCTTCACGCCGGAAACGGTGGAGCAGTAGGTATAGCCCACCACGCCGGCGGTCATCATCATGCCGTCCACCGTAGCGTTTTCCAGCGTAAAATTCCCGATCTGCGTATTGGCAATGCAGCCGAACAGGCCCATCGCCCAGGCCTCGGGCTGATTGATCGCCAGGTTGCGGATGGTGTGTCCCTGCCCGTCAAAAGTGCCGGTGAAGGCGGCCGTCATGTCCGGCTCCTCACCCTCCTCGCCGCCACAGGGAATAAACGCCCCGATGGGGGTCCACTCGGCATCCATGAGGTCGATGTCCGCTGTCAGCACATAGTGGCCGGACAGATTCGCGTTGATTGCGGCCAGTTCCTCCGCCGAGCTGATTTCAATCACAGCCGCAGCGGTGTCCGCGTCCTGCCGGACCCAGTCGATGACACCGTCATCCGCGGTGAAGGTCAGCACCATCTGACCGTCTTCATTGGTGGAGAAGGCGTACGGCGCAGCCTCAGCCTCGGTTTCCAGGTTGCTGTATGCCACGTAGAGGCCCCGGCCGTCACCCTTTTCGCCATTGTCCACGGCATAGGCTTCGAAGTCAGCGGTCTGCGCGCCGTTCATGGTGGTGACGCCATGGCCGTTCGCGTCAATGGTCATGGACAGGTCGACAGCGGCGTATTCCTCGCCATAGGCGGACAGGTCTGCTTTCCAGCTGCCCACAAAGCCAAGGTCGGCCAGCTGCGCCAGCGCCGCGTCCGTATGGGCGGAATAGTCCATGTTCTCCAGGCAGAACAGCCCAATCACGTCTTCAATCAGCTGCTGGTCCGCGTCCACCGGGAAACCCGCGGCCAGCCAGTAGGCATAAGGTCCATCATTGTATTTGGCCAGATCATCGACATTGCTGCCGTAGCGGAATTCCAGGTGATAGGTGGTAGCGGGAGTATCGGGCATCAGATAGAAATATTTGAACTCCCCCGCGTCTTCATCGGCCGTTTCGTACAGATCCCCTTCCATCATGCCCGCCAGGGACAGCTTGCCGGCCCAGGCGTATTCATGACTGAACACAGGATTTCCCTGTTCGTCCGCGCCGCTGATCACAGCCCCGTCAAAGGTGATCGTGGAAACGCCGTTGATGAACAGGCAATCGAACTGCGCGCCGTTGGAACCGTCTCCGAACGCCTCGACGGCCTCCTGTCCGTAGATGGTGCCATTGCAGGCGGACTGGAGCATACCGACCATGGCGGGCGCGGTCTCTTCGCCCAGGACCGCCGCGCAGGGATCAAACCACAGTGGATCGTATTCTTCTTTCACAATCACCGGGAAGAGCGGCTCATAGGTGCCCCTGACCGCCTCAAGCAGCGCCGCTGCTTCGGCTGCCTCATCCTTCTTCTCATAGGCGAAGGTCAGCTCGGGATAACCGAAAGCGGCGACCGTCACGGTGTATTTCTTTCCGGTTTCAAACAGCGGGCTCTCGCTGCCGTTCCGGGCTTTGACCACGCCATCCGCGTTCAGCACGCCGTTTTCATCCAGGGCGATGAAGCTCCCGACAGTGCCATGGTGCCCCACGATTTCCTGCTCGACGGGCTTTTCCGCGCCCTCGGCCAGAATCTGGACGTGCTGGATATTGGCCATGAAATCCGCCATATCAGCGCCGTTCAGCACGACCGCCCGGCCGTCAAAAGCGATATCCTCCGCGCTCAGGCCGCTGTCGATGATGAACCAGGGCGCTTGGGCGGCAGCGGGGCCGCCCTCGAAGGAAGGAGAACGGTACTTGCCGCTCGCGTCCACCACATTCACATAGTAGTAGCCGGCCTTCGCAGCAGAAGCATCCCTGAAAGTGATGACCGCCTTGCCGTCGGCGATTTCAACCGTATAGGCATTGGCCGGCACGATCTCCTCATTGCGAACGCCCCGGCGGATGTCCAGCACCTGCAGATCAAAATCCTCCGGCAGGACATTGCCCAGGGTCACCACGCCGCCATTGACGGATTCC
>CACXEB010000218.1 GCA_902766515.1 uncultured Eubacteriales bacterium | reverse complement strand
ATTCGTATCCGGCGGCGCTTCCGGCGCCGGTCTCGGCCAGGCCAAGGTCTTCGGCCGGGAGGGCATGAAGGTCGCCATCGGCGACGTCCGGCAGGACGCCCTGGACAATGCCGTGAAGGAGCTCATCGCCTTCGGCATCCCCGAGAAGGACATTCTGGCCATCAAGGTGGACCTGACGGACCGTGCGAGCTACACCGCCTGCGCAGACAAGATCGAAGAGGTCTTCGGCGGTCCTCCCCATCTGTTCATCCAGACCGCCGGCGTCAACTCCTTCGGCCCTGTGGAAGCCTCCACCTTCGATGACTTCGACTGGGTCATGGGCGTCGATCTTTTTGCCGTGGTCAACGGCCTGCTGATCTTCGTACCGCGGATGATCAAGGCCTACGCCCACAAGACCGAGTTCTGGGTAGCCACCACCTCTTCCGGCGGTGCCTTCGGCGCGGGCTCCACCTGCGCCCCCTACAGTGCCTCCAAGGCTGCCGTGAACAACCTGATGTACTCCTATGACGAGGCTCTGCGGCCCTATGGCTCCGGCGCCACCGTTCTCTGCCCGGCCAACATCAACTCCAACATCGGCAACGCGGAGAAGTTCCGTCCCGCCAACCTGAAGAACACCGGCTACCACGTATCCGAAGGCACCATGGCCCACCTGCGCAGCATCCATGCCCAGGGCATCGACCCGGTGGAGCTGGGCGAGATCCTGAAGGAAGGCATTGAGAACGAGCGCGTGATCGTCCTGCCCGATCGCCATCCCGAGACCTGGATCCAGCAGATGCGGCGGAATGACGAGGTCATCGAGAGCTACACCATGACCAGAGCTGCGCGGGACGAATGGAACCGCAAGCGCATGGAGGAGCGCCGCAAGGAGATGGAAGCCATGTTTGCCGACGACGGCGGCAATACGGATGGCGCCCGCCGGATGCCCAAGGGTTGGGAGGTGCCGGAAGGCGCCGAAGCCTTCGGTCATGCCCGCCATGACCTGGATTGGATCGACCCTGCCCGCAAATAATTGTGCACAGGATCGGACCGCTTGTTTCCGGCGGTCTTCCCGCTGCCAAGTCGGCGTTTCGGACCGGCACCCGATTTCCGGTTTTCCGAAGCCGGTCAGCGGTCGCCGTCTGCGCCGGGCGGTCTGATCGGACAGCGTTGCTTTCGATCCGATGATCAGGCAAACATTGAGAAGGAGATGTTCCATAATGGATCTGGCTTCCATGATGAAAACCATGCTGAGCACGGACAGCATCGCCCAGATGAGCGAAAAGACCGGCACAAGCCCTGACGAGGTCAAATCCGTGCTGCTTTCCGCGCTGCCGGCCATGCTCAACGGCGTGCAGGGACAGGCCAGCAATCAGGATACCGTTGCCGGATTTGCCGGTGCGCTGGACGCCCATGCCCTGGACGACACCAGCAACATTCCCGAATTTCTCTCCCACGTGGACCTCAGCGACGGAGAAAAGATCGTCGGCCACCTGCTGGGCGGGGATCAGGCTGCGGCGACTCAGGCCGCCGCGCAGAGAGCCGGTCTCAGCACCGCTGCCACCGGCAGCATTCTCGGCGCTGTCGCTCCCCTGCTCATGAGTCTGCTCGGCCAGCAGGCTACGCAGGCCGTTCAGGCGCAGTCGCCCGACGGCGCACAGTCTCCGTCCGGTGCCGGGCTGCTCGCCGGTCTGATCGGCGCACAGCAGCAGGCGCCCGCGCAGCAGTCGGGTCTGGGCGGCTTGCTCGGCAAGCTGTTCGGCGGCGGGAAGCCGCAGAGCTCTGCCGGCAACCCCCTCGGCAGCATGATGGGCAGCATGCTCGGGGATGCGGATATTTCCTCCCTGCTCTCCGGTTTCCTCGGCAAATAAGCACATGGAAACGGACACCCGCCCGAATGGGCGGGTGTGAGCGTGTCGACAAAGTCGACACGCTTCGACCGGGACCCACTTCGTTGGGCTCCCGGTCGATTTGATTTGCACTACGCTCCCCGCACTTCGTCGAAGCGCGCTGCGCTCATTCCGTTTCCGCGGTTAGCGTAAGCGCCGCGAAAACTGCATAT
>CACXEB010000217.1 GCA_902766515.1 uncultured Eubacteriales bacterium | reverse complement strand
TCCCATCGCCCGGCTTTCAGCCGGGTTTCGGCCTGCGGCCTCATCCGCCGGGTGAACCGGCGGACTCAGGGATTCCGTGCCGCAGGGGACAGTTTGGGGCGTCACTGATGGGGGTTGGCTTCACGGAAGGGCGGCCGGCGACTGCGTGCCGGCCTCTTCCGTGGCGGTGCGGGCTTTGGCCTGCGGCCTCCCGCCGAGTGCACCGTATCTCACTTCGCCCTGCGGGTTTTCGCCTTTGCCCTCCCGCCGGGTGAATCGGTGGACCCTGGGATTCAGTTCTGCAGATACCCCTTCGTTCGTCTCTCACGTCTTCTGTTTTTCCTGCTTCGTGATACACGTGAACAGTGACCCGATATGTGGTATAGCGTTTGCTTTATTTCTTGACATATCGTCTCTGTTCATACATCATGTTATCAACCGGTGGGTTGACAACCGACGGGTTGATATGAAAAGGGGCGATCGGAATGTTTATTGGCAGAGTCTCTGTGATTATGGTCTGATTCTCAAAAACCGGCTTCACGAATGAAGTCGCAGCACTGTATGACGCTCACATCCATCGGGTGACGCTGAACGATCTGTTTCCTTCATCCTCCGGTGCCTGAGTATTTCCAGGCGAAAAAACCATCGGTTACTGTCCGTTTCCAACCGGATCCCGCATGCTTTGATGCTTTGTACAGATGTACATGTTATTTCGCAGGGTTCACCGGGAATTTTCATCCTGGAGGGCGGCGCGCTCTTCTCCTCCATTCGGCACACCGGTCAGCGCACAGGCCGGTGTTTTCATATGCGGCTGCCACTGGCAGGATTCGGCCGATCGGCGTCGAATCATCATGGTATCTGTACGAGCAGCTACAACGCCACGATGCCGGACAGTGTGTATCAGGGGAAAGCACCTGTGATCCCGCTTGCTGACGCCCCGATTGATAACGATGCTTTTATCCGTCTGCTGCGTGGGGAGAAGGAAGCAAACGGAGGATACATCCCTGTGGATACCGGTTCATCCTGAGATCATTACCGGTGGAATAACAGCACCTTCTATGCTATAATGGTCATGCAGGTACCCAATGACTGTGCGGCTTGAAGGGGAGTGAACGAAGGTGCCGATACCGGATTTTCAGCAACTGACAGCGCAAAAGGATCTCCTGGGCATGGAGATCGGGCCGTCGCTCAGGTCAGCCATTGACCTGCTGCTGGAGAAAAAGAAAAGCACCACCGAGGGCGAGTTCAATCCGCACATTCCGGCGGTGCGGGATTTTATCCGGGATGAACTGCCAAAGCAAAAAGCCATCTGCGATGCCATGCCCGATGACAGGAAAAGGGACTGGACTGCTCTGAACCGCTGCTTCGCCGATATCATAGGTGTCTGAAGCATGGATATTGAACTGAAACAGCTGACGCATGACAATTACGGCGACGCGCTGGCAGTCCGCCGGGACGACATCCCCGAAGCGTGGGTGGATTCCGCCGCCGCCCTGATGGAGGTGACCGATTACGGCGCGGCGCATCACCTGATCGGACACACCTTTCTGGCCTATCTCGCGGGAAAGCCGGTGGGCCTGATCATGATCGGCGAAGCGCTGGCCTGGGATACCGATCCCGTGGAGATGCGGGATCAGCCCTTCTACCGGGTCATGGGGTTTGTGGTCGACCGGGCATACAGAAGCAGGGGGATCGGCGGCACGATCCTGGAGCAGGCGATCGCCCTTGTGTACCGTGAGTTTGGTGCGCGTCCCCTCGCCCTCGGCGTCCACAAGGACAACGTGCGCGCCGGCCGGTTCTATGAGCGCCACGGCTTCCGAAGGACGGGCGTCTATGAGGGCAATGATGAGTATTACCTAAGGAAAACCGTTGACACAGGTAGTTTTTTCAATGAGAAGCTGGATTGTTTCAGGTATATGCGCAGACAATCATGATGTGTCATATTGGCAGAATGATGAACCGACGCAGCCGGGAACGCAGAACGGAAAGGATCATTTCGGATGACTGAGACCGGGAACTCGCTCACGCCGGACGGGACGCAGCGGTCCGCGAAGCCGCTGGCCGTCATGGTCAAGCCGGTGGGGTCCGCGTGCAACATGCGGTGCGCGTACTGCTATTACCTGCACGCGCCGGGCAGCGGCGCGGGCGGGGTCATGCCGCTTGAGACGCTCCGGACGATGATCCGCCGGTATATCGACGCCTGCCCGGGCCCGCCGGTGACCTTCGTCTGGCACGGCGGCGAGCCCATGCTGGCGGGGCTGGACTTCTGCCGCGAAGCCGTCGCCATCCAGAAGGAATGCCTGCCGGAAGGCTGGACCTGCTGGAACAGCCTGCAGACCAACGGCCTGCTGCTGGACGACGCGTGGTGCGATTTCCTGTCGGAGGAAAAGTTCGATGTCGGCCTCAGCATCGACGGCACAGCGGCGATCCACGACCGCTACCGGCGCGACGCGGCGGGCGCGGACACCTTTGACCGCGCCGCGAACGCCGTCCGCCTGCTGCAGCGCCACGGCATCCAGCCGGACCTGCTCTGCACGGTCACGGCGGAGACGGCGCGGGCCGGCGCGGCGGTCTACCGGTCGCTCAGGGACCTGGACACCGGCTGGATGCAGTTCATCCCCATCGTCGTCCGCGACGGGAACGGCGGGGTCACCGACGCTTCCGTGCGGCCGGACGCCTACGGACGCTTCCTCCGCGAGGTGTTCTCGCAGTGGTTCTATCACGACCTGGACCGGACCGAGGTGCAGCTCTTCAGCGAAATGGCCATGGTCCTGGCGGGACAGCCGGCGCAGCTGTGCTGGATGCAGGAGACCTGCGGACGCGCGCTCGTCATCGAAAAGGACGGTTCCGTCTTCTCCTGCGATCATTTCGTCCGGCCGGAGCACCGGATCGGCAGCGTCATCTCGGACAGCCTGTCGGCGCTGGTCGACGGACCGGTCCAGCGGGACTTCGGCGAGCGGAAGCGGTCGGGTCTGACCGATCATTGCCGCCGGTGCCCGCACCTCGCGCTGTGCCACGGCGGCTGTCCGAAGGACCGCTTCGGCACGGCGCCGGACGGGGAACCCGGTCAGTATTACCTGTGCGAGGGGCTGCGGACCTTTTTCGATTACGCCGTGCCCCGGCTGCGGTCCGCGATGGCGCTCTCCGCCCGGGGGACGCCGCGGCAGGAGATCATGGAGCTCCTGCGCGCGGAGGAGCGGCAGCGGTACCGGCACGTCAGCCGCAATGACCCGTGCCCGTGCGGGAGCGGGAGAAAATACAAAACATGCTGCCAGATGCTCGTGCCGTGAAGCGGAATGCAAGGAGGTCAGATGCACATGACAGACATGCAGCTGCCGCGCGTGGCGCGGTTTGAGAAGGTCAGCCGGGAGCAGTTCCGGGAGGCGGCGCGGACGCTGTTTCCGGATGTCTTGACAGAGGACGCCGACAGCGCTTATACTGGGCTGACGCTGCC
>CACXEB010000216.1 GCA_902766515.1 uncultured Eubacteriales bacterium | reverse complement strand
GTTCCCCCGCCTGCCCGACGAGGATTGGGACGCGGACATCATGGGCGATTACTCCGGCGCAGGCGTCATCTTCGGCGTCCCCGGCGGCGTGATGGAAGCGGCCCTGCGTACCGCCTATGAAGTACTGACGGGCACGACGCTTGAAAACGTCGACTTCCACCAGGTCCGCGGTATCGAAGGCGTCAAGGAAGCCGACATCCAGATCGGCGACATGACCATCAGCGTCGCCGTGGCCAACGGCACCGGCAATGCCTCCAGGCTGCTCGACATGGTCCGCTCCGGCGAGAAGAAGTACCTCTTCATCGAGGTCATGGCCTGCCCGGGCGGCTGCGTCAACGGCGGCGGCCAGCCCATCGTGCCAGCCCAGGTGCGCATGACCTGCGACCCGCGCGTGGAGCGCGCCAAGGCCCTCTACCAGGAGGACGCTGAAAAGCCGCTGCGCAAGAGTCACGAGAATGAAGAAATCAAGCAGCTCTATGCGGACTACCTGGAGAAGCCCAACAGCCACAAGGCACACGAGCTGCTGCATACGCACTACGTAAAGCGCGAGCTGTACAACTGATTCTCTGAAACAAACCTTTGCTTTCCTCCCCTTCGGGGGAGGATTTTTGTATTGGGAATCCTCACCGCGGGACAGCAAAACAGCCGCGTCATCCAACGAAGGCGCGGCTGATTGTCTTTTCAATGGGATTAATCATTATGACGGACGCTGACGACTGTCAGTTTACCTGTGTGATCCAGGCGGTAGGTGAATTCCGAATAATCCTCGATATCGATCGTTGCGCCCAGGATCTTTTTGATGTCCACGGTGTAATATACCCGGTGCTCTGCTCTGAACTCGACATATGTATCGGTAATTTTTGTCACCTCAATCTTGTTTTCCCAGGTGTACAGGTCTGCCAGGCCGCCCTTGCTGACCTTGCTATCACAGGCCTTATCATAACCGGACTGGTATTTGACGACCTTGCCCGTCAGACCGTCAATGATGATGGTCATCTTGTCGGTGATCCTGATCCGGAAGAGAGTAACGGTGTTAAACCGTGGCTTGAGTAACCAGATCGGCCTGAGCAGGGATGAAGAGATCTGTTCGTCGCAGTTCACCGCTACATGGGATCGGGTGACGTAGGTCTTTTTCTGCACCATGACGGTGCACTTGGCCACTTTCCCATTCTTCGATTTCGCGGTGATCACACAGGTGCCGTAGCCCTTCGGCGTGACGACGCCCTTGCTTGAAACGGTTGCCACTTTCTGGTTGCTGGTGGACCAGGTGACGGTCTGGTCGGCGGTTTCAGGCGCGCATTTGGCCTTGAGCGTGACGGGTTTGCCCAGCATCTCGACGGTTTCCCTGTCCAGCTTGACCCCGGTGACGGCAGGCTTTGCCTTGGTGACCGTCACCTTGACTTTGGCGGTCTTTCCGTTGCCGGTTTTCACGGTCACGGTGGCGGTGCCGGCCTTCTTGGCTGTCACCAGGCCTGAACTGCTGACCGTGGCGACCTTGGGATCGCTGGAGCTCCATGTGATCTTGCCGTACGCGCCGGTCGGGGATACCATCGCCGTCAGTTGCTTGGTTTTTCCGACCTGAAGGGCAATGTCAGCCGCGTCGAGTTTTATGGAGGAGACGCTGGATTTGGTGGTTGTATACTTCTTGGAGGACCAGGATGTATAGGCGGTCTTGGAATTGATCTTCCGGTAAGCGCGGACCTGGATCGTGTACTTCGTGCTGCTTTTCAGCCCGCTGATGGTATAGTTCGTGCTGGTCGTGGTTTTGGTGGTCCAGCCGATGGTGTTGGTTTTGCCCCAGCGGATCTCATAGCCTTTCGCGCCTTCGACGGCGTCCCAGCTGACTGAAGCGGAGGCGTCGGTCGGCGTGACCTTTTTGATCGCCGGTGTTTTGGCGGCCGCCAGGGATACAGATGGCATGGCGGTCAGCAGCAGCACTGCGAGCATCATAAGAATCAACAGTTTTCTTTTCATACGCAACCTTCTTTCTTGTTTCTTGGCAGGCATTGTCCAGCTGGCATCTGTTTTGGCCTTCCTGACTGTAACATCCGCAAAACGGAAAAAGGTTACACAGAAAATTTGCCAATGTCGGATCCGTCGTTCATAAGGCAGGACCGCGCAGCGGGGTAAACTGTATTTTTCTGCTGTATATACAGACCAATATGCAAACAGAACCGCCCGTTGGAAAAACCAACGGGCGGTTCAGTTGCGCACAGGGTTCGCAGCTGCTGTCACACCTGGTAAAACTTCCGGATGTTTTTGAACTGCCGGCGCAGGGCGGCGTTCATCTGGCGAAGGCTGCGGTTTTCGAGGGCGGAGAAGATGCGCTCATTGTCGCGCTCGAGCGTCTTCGGCTTGGTATTCTTGAGCTCGGGCGGAACCAGCGAGGGGAGGCGTTCAAAGTAAAAGTCGATGTACTGTGCAAAAACCTGGACGCCGCTGAGCTCCGCGATCCGGTAATGAAAGTCATGGCAGCCGACGACGACGTGCTCCGCGTCAAACTGAATGAGATTGCGGAGACGCACCAGTTCCTCGTCGGTGATGATCTGGAGGACGCGCCGGGCGGCAAAGCCTTCCAGCGCTTCCCGGTAGTCGATCAGATCGCTGAGGGAGGCCTGCATCATACCGCGGATAAGCCGCTCGGTCAGCTCGGCCGTGGTCTGGTCGCAGATGTGGGATCCGCCGCGCGGCGTGCGCGTGATGAAGCCCCGGACCTGCAGCGCGTTCAGCGCTTCCCGGAGGATACCGCGGCTGATGCCCATCTGGCGGGCCAGATCAGGCTCGCTTGGAAGACGGGTGCCGATGGCCAGCTCTCCGCTGCGGATCCGGCAGAGGATCTCCTCCTGGGCGATATCGGATAATCGGGGACGGTTGTCTGTCTGAGCCATGCTTGCATCCTTTGTCATGTATTCCGGCGCCGTTGAAGCGGCCGCCGTTTTTCAACATCCATCAGTATGAAGGATAGATAGTGTGACAGCGGGGACTGCACGATCGTCTGAACATGCCCGCCAAAAACCGCCATCAATTGTCAATATTCGACAAGATATCAAAAAATCCTGCTACAACAACAAATTTGTTATTCTTCCGCAGAGAGCGTAAAACGCAGGGACTGGTAATCGCCCGGCTGGAAGCCCAGCGGGAGACCGAAATGCATCAGCTCCTGACCGGACAAAGTGACCTGCAGTTCGTCTATCCGGTACATCTGCCGGGGGTTCAGCCCGCTGAGCCGCAGCCGCATGCGGCGCTCGTTGGGATGGGCGCTGAGGCGGACTGCCGTCACGATCGCTTCCCGCTGGTCCGGGCTGACCACCATCCAGGCGGCCGTATCGCCCTCGAACGGGCTGAGCAGGCGGATGCTCCTGCCGTACAGCAGCAGGTTGCGGTGGGCCTTCACATAGGCGATGTCGGCCTGGGTCGCCGCGAATTCATCACCGTTCAGTTCGCTCAGGTCCATCTCATATCCGAAAGTGCCCCACATGGCGACATTCACCCGCGTGGACAGCGGGCTGGGACGGCCCGTTTGCCAGTTGGGCGCGTGGCTGACATGCGCGCCGATGGTGGACTGGGGGAAGACCAGGGAAGTACCGTACTGGATTTTGACGCGGCTGCCGGCGTCGGTATTGTCGGAGCACCAGGCCTGGGGCATGTAGTGCATCATGCCGAGGTCGAAGCGGTTGCCGCCGGACGCGCAGCTTTCGAAGAGCACGTGGGGGAACCGCCGGATCAGGCGCTCCAGGACGCCGTACAGGCCCAGGATGTACCGGTGGGCCGTCTCCGCCTGTCGCTCCGGGGGGAGCAGGGCGGAGCCGACGGGGGACATATCCCGGTTCATATCCCATTTGACATAGTCGATCGATGCCTGGGACAGGATGGCGGCGACAGCTTCCTCTACGTAGGCGCAGACATCCGCCCGGCTCATGTCGAGGGTCAGCTGCCAGCGGCCTTCCGTCCGGACGCGCTGGGGCTGGTGCAGGCACCAGTCCGGATGGGCGCGGTACAGGTCCGAATCGGGGGAGACCATCTCCGGCTCAAACCAGAGGCCGAATTTCAGGCCGAGCGCGTGGATCCGGTCCGCCAGTCCGTCCATCCCGTGCGGCAGTTTTTTCAGGTTGACCACCCAGTCACCGAGGGAGGAATGATCGTCGTCCCGGTGACCGAACCAGCCGTCATCCAGCACGAACATCTCCAGGTCGGCTTCCTTCCCGCGCCGGGCGATGTCCAGCACCCGCTCCTCGTCAAAGCTGAAGGTGGTCGCCTCCCAGTTGTTGAGAAGGAAGGGACGCCGGGTGTGGGCGAACGCGCCGCGCACCAGGTGGCAGCTGACCGCCTGGTGGAACTGGCCGCTCATGCCGTTGAGGCCCTGGTTCGACCAGGCCAGCAGGGCTTCGGGCGCGGTAAAGGTTTCGCCCGGCGCCAGCAGCCAGCTGAAATGGGCGTCGTTGATGCCGATCTGCGCGCGGGTCATGCGGTTCAGGCAGACCTGCGCGAGGGCCGTAAAGTTGCCGCTGTAGACCAGGGCAAAGCCGAGCGCTTCGCCCTGGAACTCATCCGTGCCGGGACGGACGAGCGCCATGAACGGGTTGTTCTGCGCGCTGCTGGTGCCGCGGGCGCTGTCGACGCCCTGGAAGCCCGGCACGAGCGGGCGGCGGTCGATCATCCGCTCCCTGGCCCAGGCGCCGGACAGGGTGATTAGTTCCCAGTCCGCGTCGTACAGGTCCACACTGGCGCTCATGATCCGCGCCAGCCGGATGGGCCGGTCACTTTCGTTGGCGATGAACGCGCTGCGGGCGATGATGTCGCAGTCCCCGAAAACCGTATACAGCAGGGTGACCTTCAGGCCGAGCAGCCCGTCGCGGAAATCGATCGCCAGCGTCCGGCTGTCCCGGCTGCTGTCAAAGGTGGCCGGCAGGCCCTCAAGGTCGGGCTTTTCGTCCAGGATCCTGTATCCGGTACAGACAAGGTCGACGGCGGTGCTGCCGTCCGCTGCCGTCAGCTCGATCGCGCCGCGCCGCAGGTCGCCGTGCCCGTAGGTCGGGTATTCCTGCGGCAGCTTGTCCAGCTCCAGCGTATTGTGGCAGTAGTCCTGTTCGCGGCTCTCGTAATAGAGCCGGTCCAGCGGGCTGGAAAGCTCCTCCAGCCGGGCGCCCCAGTATACGTGTGCCGGGAGTCCGTCGCCTGTCAGGGCGAACACGTAGCTCATGCGCGCGTTGCGCAGGTGGAACAGCTTACCTTGGACGATGATTTCAGACATGACAGCACCTCCGATGATGGAATCAGGGCATCCGCAGCCATTTGCGCACGCGGGCAGGAACGTCCTCCCGGTGGATCGCGCGGGTGAAAAGGGCGGCGGCCAGGTATACGCCGGCGGCCAGGACGATCACCAGCAGCACGGTGGGCAGCGAGCGGCACAGCCGTTCAAAGCCGATCAGCCGCTTCAGCCCCCAGACGGCGGCGGCCATGACGGCCGTCGCGAGGCCGGGGCGCAGCAGCAGGTCGCCGGCAGAAAGCCGCAGACCGCTGTATTTGCTTACATAGTACAGGTTGGGGACCATGCTGACCGTGTAGCACAGCAGGGAGGCCAGCGGCGCGCCGTGGATATCGAAGTGGGGGATCCGCACGAGCGTATAGTTGAGGGCCACCTTCATCACGACACCCGCGAGCAGCGTATACATGGGGATGCGCTGCTTCCTGAGCCCCTGCAGGATGCCGCTGGTGGCCTGCACCTGGGTAAACAGGATGATGGTCAGGGCCGAGTAGGTCAGCAGTTCGCCGCCCAGGTGCAGCTGCTCCGGCGTATACCGGCCGGAGCGCAGGTACAGCACGGCCAGGATCGGCTCGGCCAGCATGCTCATGCCGACGGAACACGGCAGCCCGATCAGGGAAGCGAATCGCAGGCCGGTCGCGCTTTCGCGCCGGATGTGGTCCTGGTCGTTGAGCGCGACGCCGGTGGCGATGGCGGGCACCAGGTTGATGCTCATGGCCATGGCCAGCGCGGTGGGCACGTTGATCAGGGGCAGCACGAGGCCGGAATAGACGCCGTAGCGGATCAGTGCGTCATCGTCGGGCATATAGCCCTTCATGATATTGACCAGCATGTAGCTGTCAATGGTGTTGGCCAGCGGGACGATGCAGGCGCCGATGCTGATCGGGATGGCGATGACGATGATGTTGCGGCAGATCTTCCGGTAGGGTTCGGCGGGGATGGATGCGTTCTGGGAAATGGCAGCCAGTTCCTTGCCGGACAGGAAATGACAGGCCATCATGAACAGCAGCGCGCAGGCCTCGGCGCAGGAGGTGCCGATGAGGGCGCCTGCCGCGCCGCGGGCGCAGCTGTCCATCGGGGAGGTGCCCCTGGAGTACATATAGGACGCGAGCGGCAGCGCGATAAAGACCTTGCCGACCTGCTCGATCAGCTGGGAGATGGCGGTGGGCGCCATGCGGCGCCGCCCCTGCATCTCGCCGCGGAAGGCGCTCATGGCGCAGACCAGAAACAGGCTGGGGGCGATGCTCATGAAGCTCAGCGCAGATTCGGGCGTGCCGGCCGCGTTGGCAAACTGGTTGGCCAGGGTCAGCATGATCACTGACATGACCAGGCCCAGGACGGTCAGCATCGCCGCGGAGGCGCGGAATACGCGGCGGGCGTTGCGCACGTCCTGCCGCGCGATGCAGGAGGCGACCGTGCGGGAGATAGCGACCGGTATGCCTGCCGACGCGATGGTGAGCATCAGGTTGTAGGAGGGATAGACCTGCTGGTAGATGCCCATGCCCGCCGGGCCGATGCTGCCGGCCAGGGGGATGCGGTACAGCACGCCGACTACCTTGCAGATGATCCCCGCGAAGCCAAGCAGGGAAATGCCGCCGATCAGGCTGCGTTGTTTCTGTGACATGAAAGGGCGGAAACCTCCGTAAAATTTGTTGAACCGTTATTCCAGCTGCAGCTCGTACAGGCGCTTGTAGATGCCGTTCTGCTGGAGGAGCTCCTGGTGGGTGCCGCTTTCGCGGATGCGGCCGTGGTGCATGACCATGATGCGGTCGCAGTCCTGGATCGTGGACAGGCGATGGGCGACCATGATGGCGGTGCGGCCCTGCATCAGATGGTGCACCGCTTCCTTGATCCACTGCTCGGTCTCCGTGTCGATGTTGGAGGTCGCTTCGTCCAGAATCAGGATCGTGGGCCGGAAGGCGAGCGTCCGCGCGAAGGACAGCAGCTGGCGCTGGCCCGCGGAATAGGTGGAACCGCGCTCCGTCACGCGCTCGGAATAGCCGTCCGGCAGCCGCTCGATGAAGCGCGCCGCGTTGACCTCCCGCGCGGCCTGCTCGATCTGTTCATCGGTGATCGATTCGTTGAGCAGGCGGATGTTGCCGCGGATATCACCGGTAAACAGGAAGACGTCCTGCTGGACCTGGCCGATGGCCGAGCGCAGCTGCTCTCGGCTGAGCTCACGGATATCCACGCCGTCCACCCGGATGCTGCCCTTCTGGATATCGTAGTACCGGCCGATCAGGTTCAGGATGGAGCTCTTGCCCGCGCCGGTCGCGCCGACAAAGGCCACGCTTTGGCCCGGTTCGATCACGAAGGACACGTCCCGGAGCACCCAGTCCTTTTCATCGCCCGTATAGCTGAACCAGACATGGTCAAACTCGATCCGTCCCTTGATTTCGGGCAGCAGGGTCGGATGGTCCTGCGGCGCGATCAGTGGCTTGGTATCCAGGAGGGTGAAGATCTTTTCCGAGGACGCGATGGCGCTCTGCAGGGTGGAAAACTGCTCCGCCAGCTCCTGGATCGGCTCGAAGAAGGAGCCGATGTACTGGAGAAACTTGTACAGCGTGCCGATGGTGATCACGCCCGCGAGGGCGCTCTGTCCGCCGACCAGCATGATGATGGCGAGGGCGGTGACGCTCAGCAGGTACAAGCCGGGGCGGAAGAGGGCGAAGACCATCATCTCCCTGTATCCGGCGCGGTACAGGTCGCTGTTCTTGTCGGAGAACTCGCGCAGCTTCTGCTTCTCACAGCGGAATACCTGAATGATCTTCATGCCGGACAGGTGTTCGCTCAGGTAGGTGTTGATCGCAGTCAGCCGGGTGCGGACCATCCGGTAGGTCTTCCGGGAGATGAGCCGGAATACGACTGTCAGGACGATTACGATGGGCAGCAGGATAAAGCTGTACAGGGCCATGCGCGGATTCAGCGACAGCATGATGATCATCAGGCCGATCACCTTGACCGCGTTACGGAACAGCCTGATCAGGATATCCGTGAAGACCTCGTTGATGGCTTCCACGTCATTGGTGACGCGGGTCACCAGCTTGCCGACCGGAGTCAGGTCGAAGAACCGCATGGTCAGGGATTCGATGTGCGTGAAGATCTCGTTGCGCATATCGTAGATGATGTCCTGGCCCATGCGCTGCATCATCAGGTACTGGAAACGGTTGCACAGAAACAGGCCGATCAGCGCGAGCAGGTATTTGGCGCCCGCCAGCAGGACGCCCCGGAACCGATCCGCAGCCATTTCGCCCCCGGTCCATTCCGTCCGGCCCTCCGCCAGCAGCACCGGGCTGGTCTGGCCGGTAATGAATTCGTCGATGGCGTCGCCGATGATGATCGGCCGCCAGATTTCCAGCGCGGTGGCGATCAGCACCAGCATCAGGCAGAAACAGAAGGTCCTGAGATGAGGCTTCATGTACTTGAGAATCCGCCGGATGGCGCTGCCCTCGTACTGGATGTCCGCTTTTTCATCTCCGTCGGTGGGCTGGACGCGCACCAGCGCCCGGATGCGGGCGCGCAGGCCGGTGTCTTTGGACTTCATCAGGCCTCGCCCCCTTTCGCAGCATCCTCCGCGGGATGTTCCTCATGGAACTGCTTCTCCAGCTGCTGCTTGTCGTAGATGGAGCGGTACAGCCCGCCCAGGGCCAGCAGCTCGGCATGCGTGCCGTACTCGGCCATGCGGCCGTCGTCCAGCACCAGCACATGGTCGGCGTGCTGGATGGTGGAGATGCGGTGGGCAATGATAATGGTCGTCCGGTGGGCGCGCATGGCCCGCAGGTTGCCCAGGATCTGCTCCTCGGTGTCCGTGTCCACGGCGGACAGGGCGTCGTCCAACAGCAGCACCGGGGCGTCCTTCAGCAGCGCACGGGCGATGGCGATCCGCTGCTTCTGGCCGCCGGAGACGGTCACGCCGCGCTCGCCGACGACGGTATCGTAACCGTCGGGAAACTCCATGATATTGTCATGCACCTGCGCCGCCTTGGCAACCCGGATCACGTCGTCCCGGGTATGGCTTTCCGCGGCGAAGGCAATGTTGTTTTCCACCGTATCGCTGAACAGGAAGCTGTCCTGCGGCACATAGGCGATGTCCCGGCGCAGGACGTCGAAGGGGACATCCCGGATCGGCCGGCCGTCCACCAGCAGCATGCCGGGATCCCGGGTTTCCCACAGCCGGACCAGCAGGTTGGCCAGCGTGGTCTTGCCGCTGCCAGTGCGCCCGATGATGGCCAGGGTTTCACCCGGGGCGACGCTGACCGTGATGTCCTGCAGCGCCGGCCGCGCTTCGTGGCCGGGATAGGCGAAGGCGAGATGGGAGAGGGTGAAGCCGCCCTCCAGCTGCCGGATGGAGGTGTCGCCCCCGTCGCGGATCTCCGGCTGCTCGTCCAGGATGATGCGGATGCGCTTCATGGAGGCCATGCCCTGGGAGACCGCGGAGACCGCTTCGCCGACGGCGATCATCGGCCAGACCAGCATGCCGACATAGCTGTTGAAGGCAACAAACTGGCCGGCGGAGATATCCCCGGCGATGGCCAGCCAGCCGCCGTACAGCAGGGTGGCCAGCATGCTCAGGCCGATCACCAGCTCCAGGATGGGGATGGCGATGGCCACCAGGCGGACGACGCCCAGGTTCTTTTCCCGGGTGCGCGCGTTGACCTTCGCAAAGGCCTTCAGCTGGGCCATCTCCTGCACGAATGCCTTGATCACGCGGATGCCGCTGATGGATTCCTGGACCTGGTCGGACAGATCGGAAAAAGCCGCCTGTCTTTCCAGGAAGCGGCGGTGCATGTACTTGCCGAAGAAGACGTTGCCGACCACGATGACGATCATCGGGGCGACGGCGGTCAGCGTCAGCCGGGCGTCGATATAGGTGATCATGCTGTACAGCACGAGGACCAGCATGACGGACGCGTCGAAGATGGTGATGACGGTCATGCCCAGCAGGCGGCGGACAGCCATCAGGTCGTTGGTGAAGTGGGCCATCAGGTCGCCTGTCTTATGCTCGTTGTAATAATGCATGGACAGGGTTTCCAGGTGGGCGAACATATCGTGGCGCAGGTCGCGCTCAATGCAGCGCGCGGAGCCGAACAGGAAAAAACGCCAGCCGAACCGGCCGACCGCGATGATCGCGCCCATGCCCAGCAGATGAAGGGCGATGTTCAGGAAGTTCTCCGCGCCGAAGGAGGCGGTGGTTTCCGCGGCGCTGAGCCCGTCGATCAGCTCACCGGTGAGCTGCGGGACCAGCGCGTTGACCCGGTCCACGATAAACAGGGCCAGGATGCCCACCAGGTACTGCCACCAGTAGCGTTTTATATAAGAAAGAATCAGTCTGACTTCTTTTTTCATAGAATCCCTAGAACTGTTTGCGGCTGTCCAGCAGAATGGTCACGGGGCCGTCATTGACCAGCGATACCTGCATATGCGTGCGGAAAACGCCGGTCTGTACGGGCACGCCCATGCCGGACAGGCATTCGCAGGTCAGCAGGTAGAGGCGGTTGGCCTCCTCGGGCCGTTCCGCTGCGGTAAACCCGGGACGGTTCTGTCCCCGGGCGTCCCCTAAAAGGGTAAACTGGCTGACCGCCAGCACGGCGCCCCCGATATCCATGACGGACCGGTTCATTTTTTCCTGTTCGTCCTCAAAGATCCGCAGCTTGGCGATCTTGCCGGCCATGTACCGGGCGTCCGCGTCCGTGTCGCCGCTTTCGACGCCGAGCAGGACGCACAGCCCCGCGCCGATCCGGCCGGTCTCCGTGCCTTCCGAGGTGACGGCCGCTTCGGCCACCCGCTGAACTACTGCGCGCATCGTTTCCTCCCTGGTTCCGGATCCTTCCGGATGTGGTATTCCCGGCTGACAGCCATGGTAAAAGACGGATCAGAGAACCGCCTGCTAGACAGTATAAAACGTTTTAGTGGAAGCGTCAAGAAAAGAATCTGCCGACAGCCGGCGAGGCTATCGGCAGAAAGAAAAGCGTCAGGATTTGTCAGGGGGTGAGCAGGCGGATGCGGTAGACCGAGTCCAGCCGGTCGATGGCGGACAGGGCGGCGCCGCTGGGATGGTCGCTCAGGTCCAGCACCGTATAGGCATACGCGCCGCGGGACTGGTTGACCATGTTTTCGATGTTCAGGCCCGCTTCCGCCAGGGTGCCGGTGATGGCGCCGATGACGTTGGGGATGTTCTTGTGCAGCACGGTGAGGCGCGGCATGGTGACCCGGCCCAGCGCGCAGTTGGGGTAGTTGACGCTGTTGCGGATCTCGCCGCGGGTCAGGTAATCCTCGATCTGCGCGGCGACCAGGCGCACGCAGTTGTCCTCGCTCTCCGGGGTGGAAGCGCCCAGGTGCGGCAGGAAGACGGTATTCTTGACCTTGATCAGCGCCGGCGTCGGGAAGTCGGACACGTAGGCGCGGAGCTTGCCCTCGTTGAGGGCGTCGGCCACGGCCTGCTCGTCCACCAGGGCGTCGCGGGCGAAGTTCAGCAGCGCGGCGCCGCGCTTCATTTGCTCGATGGCCGCGGCATCCATCATGCGGCGGGTGCCGTCGGTCAGCGGGATGTGCAGAGTGACGTAATCGGACTCGCGCAGCACTTCGCTGACGTCGGTGGAGTGCTTGACGGAGCGGGAGAGGCTCCAGGCGTGATCGACGGAGATGTAGGGGTCATAGCCCAGCACCTTCATGCCGAGGGAAGCGCCGATGTTGGCGACCTTTACGCCGATGGCGCCCAGGCCGATGACGCCCAGCGTCTTGCCCTGCAGCTCCGGGCCGACAAACTGTTTTTTGCCCTTTTCCACCAGCTTGCCAAGTTCCGGATCGTCGGCGTTGTCCAGGGTCCAGCGGATGCCTTCGGCGATCCGGCGGGAGGCCAGCAGCAGGCCGGCGACCACCAGTTCCTTGACGGCGTTGGCGTTTGCACCGGGGGCGTTGAACACGACCACGCCGTTTTCCGCCATCTTTTCCAGGGGAATATTGTTGACGCCGACGCCTGCGCGGCCGACGCAGAGCCAGTTTTCCTCGATGGGCAGGTTGAGCATGTCCGCGCTGCGCACGATGATCGCGTCCGCCGGATCGGCTTCCGGGCTGACCAGGTACCGGTCCGCGCCCAGGATGTCGCGGTACACGGGGGAAATCGGGTTCAGGGTCTTGATCTTATACATCAGGCGTTCTCCTTTTCAAATGCCTTCATGAACTCGCAGAGGGCCTTGACGCCCTCGATGGGCATGGCGTTGTAGATGCTGGCGCGCAGGCCGCCCACCAGCCGGTGTCCCTTCAGGCTGACCAGGCCCTTTTTGGCCGCTTCGCTGACAAACTGCTGGTCCAGCTCCGGCGTGGGCGTGGTGAAGGTCACGTTCATCCTGGACCGGCTGCCCTTGTCGGCGGTGGGACGGTAGAAGCCGCTCTGGTCGAGCGTTTCATACAGCAGCTTCGCCTTTTCGATGTTGACCTGCTCAATGGCGGCCACGCCGCCCTGCGCCTTCAGCCACTTGAGGCACAGGCCCATCATGTAGACGGAATAGGTCGGCGGGGTATTGAGCATGGAGCCCTTCTCCGCCTGGAGCGACCAGTTGATCACCTTGGGGCACAGGGGGGAGGGGGAGCCGAGCAGGTCATTGCGGACGATCACGACGGTCAGGCCCGCGGGACCGATATTCTTCTGCGCGCCGGCGAAAATGACGCCGAAGCGGCTCACGTCATACGGCTCGGACAGGATGTTGCTGGACATGTCCGCCACCAGCGGCACCTTGCCGGTCTCCGGTACGGCCGGATAGCGGGTGCCGAAAATGGTGTTGTTGGTGCAGATATAGAAGTAATCCGCGTCCTGGTTGACCATGTCCGGCGTGATGGCGGGAATGTAGGTATAGTTGGCTTCGCGGGAGGACGCCGCGCAGCGGATGTCGCCGTAGGCCTTCGCCTGGGTGAGGGCGCCGTGGGCAAAGTTGCCGGTATCGGCGTAGTCCGCCGTGGTTTTGAGCAGGTTCAGCGGCACGGCGGCAAACTGGGCCGTGGCGCCGCCCTGCAGCAGCAGGACCGTATAGTTGTCCGGGATCCCCATCAGGTCGCGCAGCAGCTGGATGGACTCATCGAAGACCGCCTGGTACTGCTTGGAACGGTGGCTCATTTCCATGACCGACATGCCGGTGCCCTGGTAGTCAAGCATCTCGGCGGCGGCAGTGCGAAGCGCTTCCTCCGGCAGCATCGCCGGGCCGGGCGCGAAGTTGTATACTCTTTCCATTGTAAAGACCGAAACCTCCTGTCCGTGTGTGGTGAGGAAAACGGCCGTCCGTTTCCCTCCGTGCAGACCCGGCACCCGGTGCGTGCCGAAATCCGGATTATTGTACCGCAAAAAAACGGCCCGCGCAAGCATAAGCGCGGGCCGGACGTGTATTTTCAGTGGTTTTTTCGTTTACAGCGCCCGCTTGATCGCTTCCAGGAGGTCGCCGAACTCCTCGTAGGCGGGCAGCTCGGGATGGTCCTGCTTGATCCGCTCGGTGGATTTGAAGAGGAAGCCCGCCTTGCTGGCCTGGATCATGCCCAGGTCGTTGTAGCTGTCGCCGGCCGCGATGGTCTCAAAGCCGATCGACTGCAGGGCCCGGACGGTGGTCAGCTTGGACTGCTCGCAGCGCATCCTGTACCCGGTCACCGTGCCGTCCGGCGCGACCTCCAGGGTGTTGCAGAAGATGGTGGGCCAGTCCAGCTTGCGCATGAGCGGCGTGGCGAACTGCGTGAAGGTGTCGCTCAGGATGATGACCTGCGTCAGCGTCCGCAATTCGTCCAGGAATGCCTTGGCCCCGGGCAGCGGATCGATCTTTTCGATCGTCGCCTGGATCTCACGGAGGCCCAGCCCATGCTCGCGCAGGATGCCGAGCCGCCATTTCATCAGCTTGTTGTAATCCGGCTCGTCCCGCGTCGTGCGCCTGAGCTCCGGGATGCCGCTGGCCTCGGAAAACGCGATCCAGATTTCGGGGACGAGTACGCCCTCCATATCAAGACAGACGATGTTCATAGGAATCCTCCCATCAATAGTGTTGCGTTACAGACAGGTTTTCCCTTCCACGGCGCGGCCGTCCCGCTCGAACCAGATGACGTCCCGCTCGGGGACGATGGCGGGGGTATAGGGCGGCACGGGATGGGGAAGGCACAGGCCGATGGGCTCGCGGTCAAGGATCCGGCGGGCGTAATCCGCTGAGGAGGTCAGCGGCCGGTCCAGCAGCACCCCCGCCAGCGCGTCACGGCACATCCGGTCGGCCCGGTGGTTGTCCGAGCCCGCCGTGATGGG
>CACXEB010000215.1 GCA_902766515.1 uncultured Eubacteriales bacterium | reverse complement strand
TAGAGCCTATTTTTCGTTACAATTACAATGAGAAATACCGGCATTTTTCACGTTCATATAATATTTCTTCAATGCTGATCTGTTCAATGCACATAAGCCTGATTATTCCATGAAAAACCATTTAGTTTTTAATTTCCAGCCTGTATACTTGATAAACACAGCGGGACAGTGTATTATTGTCACCGCTGTTCTTTTTTCCCAATTCCGATTTTTACAATGCGAATTAGTATAATCCATGAAAGACACAGGAAATACAATTAATTGAAAGAATCAAGGATTGTCCATCGAATCATCAAGTGATAATATATGGTGCCGTTTGCACGTTCATCGGTTCGATTGAGGATAATGCAAACAATAAGCCTCCTGACGTCCAAATACTTAACCTTCTTCACGTCAACTCATAGAAAGGAACCATTTGTTCTCATGACAGATCCTATTGATTCGTTCGCGCTTGAAAAGAAGCGGCTCCGGCAGCGGATGCGCGCGGTCCGGGACGCCCTGACGCCCGATTACCTCCGCAGGGCAAGCGACAGCATTCAGGACCAGGTGCTCGGTCTGCCCCTGTACCGCGAAGCGAAGACGGTATTCGCCTACGTCAGCATGCCGGGTGAGCCGGCGACCGGCCGCATCATCCGCCGGGCGCTGGCCGACGGCAAGCGCGTCTACGTCCCCAAATGCCAGGGCCGCCTGATGCTGGCCGTCCGGATCGACCGTCCGGACGCGCTGCGCCCCGGCGCCTACGGCATTCCGGAGCCGGCGGACTGCGAAGAAACGGCCGCCGCGGACGCCCTGGACCTGATCCTGGTGCCCTGCGTCGCGGCTTCCGCCGACGGCCGGCGGCTGGGCCACGGGGCCGGGTACTACGACCGGTTTCTCGGGCGGCCGCGCAGCCAGGCTGTCGGCCTCTGCTTCCGTCGGCTGCTCTGCCCTGCGATCCCCATGGCGGAGCATGATATTGTCCTGGCGCAGGTCATTTCAGATCAGCCGGATGCATGACACGGCGGGCGGCCGCCCACGGGCGCAAGAAATCCGGCGCTGACCGCTTTGAACGCTTCGCTGCCCAGGAACTGCCTCCTGTCCTTCAGAAGAATCGCCAGCGGCTCAGCAGGAATCCGGGAATCACCACGATCAGGAAGAAAGCCCAGCTGACCAGGGTGAAGACCTTCACGAACCGCCCGCCCTGCTTCGGATACTCCCGTACATAGATGCGGTAGTTGATCACGGACGCCAGCGACCCGATCAGCGAGCACAGGCCCGCCGTATCCGCGCCGTAGATCAGGCCGGCAAAGTTTTCCGTGAACGGGTACAGCACGATCGTGGCAGGAACGTTGGAGATGACCTGGCTCAGGCCGATCGCCCACCAGTATTCGTACCCCGCGACCGCCTGCTTCAGCGCCGCCGCGATGCCAGCATTGGCCGCGATGGAGGACGAGAAGAGGAAGAAGCAGAAGAAGGTCACGATGAGCACATAGTCCACCTGCTTCAGCAGCTTCAGGTCCACAACGGCGATCACGGCCAGCACCAGCGCGACCGCGTAAGGCCACAGGGACGTCCTGGTCACGATGACGGCGATGATGAGCAGGAACAGCAGCACATAGGCGATCCGCCGGACCCTGCCCTCCGCCTGCCAGGCCTGTCCGCTGCCTTCCACGGCGATTTCTTCCTTCGGATCCTTCCGGTACAGGAAAAAGATGAAGCCGACCAGCAGCAGCGCCGAAAAGGCGCTCAGCGGCAGCATGTGCAGCATGAAATGCCCCGCGGTCACGCTGGCCTGCCCGTACAGGAACAGGTTCTGCGGACTGCCGAACGGCATCAGCATGGAGCCGCGGATCGCAGCGATGTTTTCCATGGAGATCACCGGCAGGATGTACCGCTCCTTCCGCCCGTCACGGAACAGCAGGATCGTCAGCGGCACGAAGATGATCAGCGACACGTCGTTGGTGACGAACATGGACGTGAAAAACACGCCGAACACCAGGAAGAGCGACAGGGATGTTATATGCTTCAGGCGCGACGCCAGACCGACCACCGGCCGCAGCACGTTTTCCCGCTTGAAGCCCTCCAGCACGCAGAGCATCATCAGCAGGGTCCCCAGCGTCCGCCAGTCGATCTCCCGGAAACGTTCGACGGTCGGCGGCGTGATCACCATGGCGATGACGGCGGCGAGCACGGACAAGGTCAGCATCATTTCCCGCTTCAGGAACAGCAGCACTTTCTTCAGAGCATTTTTCATAGGGTGGATTTTCCTTTCAGCACGGCCGTTGGCAAGCGGCGGCTTTTGCTTGCCAGCGGCCGGCAGGGACTGCGCTGGAAGCCCGTATACTATAGCACATATCCGCCCAAACTGCCACCGTCCCCCGATGCTTTTGGTTTTTTTCTTCAGATAGACTAAAGGAACAAGCTGTGCTATACTGGATTCGGACAGAATACGCGCGATTTCCGGAGGGATCTGCAGGCATGGCCATTACAAAAACCGATTTCATGCGCGGCATGCAGTGCCGCAAGATGCTCTGGCTGGACAAGCACAAGCCCGGGTTGCGGGTCATCCCGCCGGAGGTGCAGGCGCGCCTGGACGCGGGCAACGACTTCGGCGACCGGGCGATGGGCATGTTCGGGCCGTACGAGGAGATGACCGTCTATCTGCCCGGAAAGCGGATCCCGGACAAGCAGGCCATGATTGCGAAAACCCAGGCGCACCTCGCCCTGGGCACGCCGGTCATCTGCGAGGCGGCCTTCAGCAACTACAACAATTACTGCGCCGTGGACATTCTCCGCAAGACGGCGGAAGGCTATGACTTCTACGAGGTCAAGAACGCGCCGGAGGTGCACGCGCAGTTCGTCCGGGACGCCGGCTTCCAGTACTATATCATCTCCCGATGCGGACTGAAGATCGGCCATATCTATATCGTCATCCACGGGCCGGACGAAGCGGACCCCTTTTTACCCGTCGAGGTGACTGACGAAGCGAAGGGGTATTACCGCTGGATCAACGAAAACATCTGGGACCTGAACCGGATGCAGAAGGAGCGGGAAGAGGTCTGCGTAGCGCCGGGCGAGCAGTGCAGCACCCCGTATGAATGCTGGTACTACGGCTACTGCCATGGCGGCATGACGCCGCCGGATCCGCCGGCGCAGGAATCACATTGAGGAGGAAAGCCCCATGATCACCGGCCTGGATAAGCGTTCGTTCATTCTTGGGATGGTCACGGCTTTTTCGGAGTGCGTGGCCGCCGGCTGCAAGCGCATGGCGCTCTCTCCCCCGCTGACCCCGGCGAACTTCGCGCTGGTCGCCGCAGACGCGTATGAGATCATCGAAAAGCACGGTCTTGTCCATGACCACGAGCTGAATCAGGACCTTCCCGAGAGCCGGCGGTTCGAGCGGATCATCATCGCCGGCCGGCAGGAGACGATCGACCGGTATCATGAACTGCGGGCAGGCGGCCTGAGCCCCGCCCTCTCGCTGGCGCCGTTTTCCGACCTGCTGAGCTATCGGCCGGAGGAAAGCGTCCACACCGGTTACGACGCGTACCGCGCCTGCTTTCCGGGTTCGGTATGATCCGGGAGGCATCCATATGCGGCTGTTTATCGGTGTAAAGCCGGATCCCGGTTTCCGCGCGGCGCTGGCAGACCTGCAGGACCGGCTGCGCCTGGCGGGGATCACCGGCAGGTACCTGGATCCCGCCAGCCTGCACATGACGCTGGCCTTTATCGGCGAATGGCCGGAGGCTGACGCCGTACCGCTGCCGGTCCCGGACTGTCCGGTCCCGATCGGGCTCGCCCCGCCCGGCATTTTCCGTGAAGCGAAGGTGCTGTGGGCCGACGTCCGGCCGTCCGACGCCCTCGGCCGCCTCGCCGGCGAAGCCCGGCGTCTCCTGGACGAAGCGGGCATGCCGTTTGACCGCAAAGCCTTTTATCCGCACATCACGCTGGTCCGGAAGCCCGTCGTTCCGGAAGGACTGGACCTGTCCGGCATCCGGGTCCCCGACGCCCGGATGCTGGTTAGGGCATCCTGCCTCTTCCTCTCGGAGCGCGGCGAGGCCGGCATGCAATACACCGTGATCCGGCAGTCGGCGCAGGCTCCCGGATGAATACACACTTTCATGGAGGATTTATGAGCAAGTATACTGATTTGGCCATGGAGCGCCGCAGCCGGTTCACGCCGGAGGGGCGCCCCGTATACAACTGCTGCCAGGCGGTCGTGTCCGTGTTCGCGCAGGACGCCGGCTACGACGAGGAAAGCTGCATGAAGGCCGCGACCTTCTTCCGCGGCGGCATGCAGATGGGCTCCGTCTGCGGCGCGATCACCGGCAGCCTGATGGCGCTGGGGCTGGCGGGCATCGATGAAGCGGAAACGCTGAACGGGCTCTACCGGAAGATCCGGGAGAGCCACGACGGAATGGTGGACTGCAAGGACCTGCTGCGCGCCAACGCCGAGCGGGGCGGTGAGAAGATCCCCCACTGCAACGCCATGATCCGCGAGTGCATCGGATACGTGGAGGACATCCTGCGCGCAAAAGGAAAGCTGCCCTGAAGCCGGGCAGCGGTGAGAACGGTATTAAAACAGGTCGAGGGAGCTGTCCAGGTAGACGGCCTCCCGCACCTGCAGCTGGCACTCGGGTTTGGTCATGTAATACAGGAGGAATTCCAGGACGATCGCGCTGCCCAGGCTGCGGCCTTCGATCTTGAAATGGGAAAACCCGTTCGGCAGGTAGATGTCCCGGATGTCCCCGATCCCGATGAAGCCCGGGTTTTTCATCGCATCGGAGAAGCGGTAGCCCCTTTGGGCAAAGGGTGAGGCGCAGATATGCTCCGGGCAGTCCTCCCCCAGGTTTTTCCGGCTGACCGTCTCATAGCATGCCTTCCGGTCGGGGCAGTCGAACCAGCAGCATTCGTTGCACAGGAACTCGACCTTCCGCTTCCGGTCGTCGGACAGGGCGTTCAGCCGGCCGAAATCCTTGTTCAGCCGGAAATCCGGCACCACGAAGCGGAACGCCTCGCGGCTGAGCTCCGCCTCGAACGCGTCAAACGCCGTCAGCACCTTGGTCGTGGAGGAAACAAAATAGAAGCCGGGATACCGCTGCGCCAGATAGCCGAGCAGCAGGTCCGAGCTGAGGATGACGCCGTTCTGCACGGCGCCGTTTTTTTCAAACAGGGCGCACAGGGCATTGCATTGGCGGTCCGCGAGATGCTCCTCCCGAAGGAGGGAATTGCTGAAGGTCAGCCGCGCGGACACCGCGTATTTCCGCGTCAGCTCCAGCGCTTCCGAAGGCCGTTCATCGCCGAACCCGACGCGGCCGCCGCCCCACAGGCAGTCGGCCGGCGCGCCGTAGATGGAGCCGATCTCGCACCAGTCATAGAAGTATTCCCGGCGCTCCCGGAACAGCGGCAGGAAAACCCGGTACAGGCCGCCAAACTCAAACAGCCCGGGCAGGTGGTAATAAGCCTTCATGTCCCTGGCGCCTGCGATACGTATTTTCCGACAAACCCGAACACGGTCCCGAAATACAGGTCCGGGTCCATGCTGTACGAGCTGCCATGGCCCGCGCCTTCCACCACCAGCAGCTGCTTTTCGGTGGGGCAGGCCTCGTACAGCGGATAGACCATGTCCGTACGGACAAAGTTGTCCTTTTCGCCATGGATGAACAGCATGGGCACCCTGGCCTTTTTGACCTGCTCCAGGGCCGACGCCTCCGCGAAGCTGTACCCGGCCCGCACGGAGGATATGACGCTGCCCACATGCAGCACGGGGAAGGGAGGCAGGTGGAACAGAAACGCCATCTCATCCTTGAAGATGTCCCAGACGCTGGTGTAGCCGCAGTCCTCCACGATCACCCTGACCTGCGGCGGCAGGTCCTCTCCCGCGGTCATCATCACCGTGGCCCCGCCCATCGAAATGCCGTGCAGCACGATCTGCGCGTCCGGGTCGCGGGCGATGATCCAGTTGATCCATTGCAGCATGTCCTTGCGGTCCGGCCAGCCCATGCCGATATAGTCCCCCTCGGAGGCCCCGCAGCCGCGCAGGTCGGGCAGCAGCACGTTGTACCCCCGCTGCCCGTAATAAGAGGCCATGGTGAACATGTGGCTGTGGTTGCCCCGGTAACCGTGCACGGCGATGACCCACAGGGAAGAGGTCTCCGCCTGCAGGATGTATTCACCGCTGAGCGCCAGGCCGTCAGCAGAATGTACCGTCACCGCTTCCCGCCGGACGGTATCACTCCAGTCCCTTCCCTGCCGGGCCATCTGCTGCCAGTTTTCTGAGATGATGCGGCTGTCTTCCTCGGTCACCACAGAGGGCGGGACCACGTTCGTCGTGCCGGTGGTCCGGCCGATGGCGAAGCTGACCATGTAATTGCCGGCAAACAGCACGGCCGCGAGCAGCACGACCAGCAGGATGACGATGACGATCAGCACGATCTTTTTCTTTTTCGACATAATTCCTCCGGAAAACCAGGCAGGCCATGGAAACTTTTCCGATCCGTCCCTGCCGACGTTTTTGATTCCATCCACACCGTGAACCCCCGGGTCAGAAACAAAAATTTTATAGCGCGTTCCGTGCGAAAAATCAAGTTTTTATATTTGCTTCTTTCACCGGCAGCCTGGGATGATGATTGACACAGGCCCGGAATCGGATTATATTGTGGACGGAAGGACAAAACCACACAGCGAAAAAAAGACGGAGGGACATCACGATGAAGATCGCGGCATTTTACGACAATATCTGCGACGGCGTCCGGGCCACGGGCCGGTCCATGGAGGCGGTGCTTGCCGAACTGCGGGAAGCGGGCATGGAGCGCCTGTACACGTCGATCGACACCTGGAAGCGGGACGCGCCTGCCCTCAAGGGCATCCTGGACCGCCAGGAGATCGGCCTGGAGGGCATGTTCGGCTTCTGTGATTTCCCGGGCGACCCTGATACCGCCGCTTACCGGGAGATGATCGACCTGGCTGCGGACGCCGGGGCCGGGCATCTGCTGTTTGTGCCCGGCATGCTGTCCACCGGCCATACCCTGCGTGACCTGGAGCGCATGACCGAGGGCATGCGCCGCGCTGTGGCGTACGGGCGGACCCGCGGCCTGCCCATCCTGATGGAGGATTTCGACGGGCTGCTGGCCCCCTACAACTGCATCGCGGGCCTGCAATACTTCATGCAGCAGGTGGAGGGGCTGAGCTGCGCCTTCGATACGGGCAATTTCATCATCTTCCACGAGGATGAGCTGGCCGCCTTTGACCTGTTCGCGCCGCGCATCCATACCCTGCACCTGAAGGACCGCTGCACCGCGCCCCGCCATCCCGGCGACACGCCCCTGCGCTGCGCGGACGGAACGATGGCCTACTGCTGTACGGTCGGCAGCGGCGACATCCGCATGTCACAAATCCTGGACCGCCTCAAGGCCATGCGGTATCCCGGCAACGTGATTGCGGAGCTGTACTGCGTGGATCCCATGATGGTGCTCGACGACCTGCGCCAGTCCGTCCTCTGGCTTCGGGATCAGCTCTCCTGATCGTCCTCCCCCGCCTTGAAGTTATAGATCGGCCTGATCCGGGAGACGATTTGAGCGGTGGGTCCGATGTTGGCGATGATTTCGTCCATGGGCTTGTAGGCCATCGGCGATTCGTCCAGCGTGCCCTTGTGGACGCAGGTGGTGTAGATGCCCTGCATGGCATCCCGGTATTCCTTCATGGAGATGGACGACCGGGCGTCGGACCGCGACATGAGCCGCCCCGCGCCGTGCGGTGCGGAGCAGTTCCAGTCGGGATTGCCCTTGCCCAGGCAGATCAGCGCGCCGTCCCGCATGTTGATGGGGATCAGCAGCCGCTCGCCGTCCATTGCCGAGACCGATCCCTTCCGCAGGATCATCCGGTCCGTGTCGATGTAGTTGTGGACCGTCTCAAACTGGTCGACCGCGTGGAGCTTGCACTTTTTCAGGATCGTTTCCGTGATGATCCGGCGGTTCAGGGCCGCGTAGCGCTGCATGATCCGCATGTCGTGGATGTAATCGTCAAACAGGCTGCCCTCGCACCAGGCCACCGCGTACGGCACGCTGATTTCCGGATCGGTGAGCTTTGCCTGCCATTCAGCCAGCATTCCGCTGATTTCCTTTTCCCGGCCCTCGCTGCGCAGCTGCCGGATCATGGCGTCCTGCTGCGCCGTCCTTTCGGCTTTCAGCTTTTCGCCCAGCGTGTTCAGGTCTTCAAAGGCAGTCCGCTGGTAGTATTCCGCCACGTCCTTCCCGGAGCGCCGGGAACCGGTGTGCACCACCAGCCAGATGTTTTCCTCCTCGTCCCGGTCCAGCTCCCAGAAGTGATTGCCGCCGCCCAGCGTGCCCAGGCCCAGGGCGAACGCCTCCAAAGACACACGGCACCTGGGTTTGCGATAGCAGGCCAGCTCCTCCGGCGAGATCGTGTCCGCCAGGCTGTGGGGCGATGTCCGCACCCGCATGCCGGCGGGGACCTCCGCCTGGGACACGCTGTCGAACTTCGGCAGATCGATCCGCTTCTCTTTCAGCTTCGTCGCCAGCATGCCGCAGCCGATGTCCACGCCCACCAGGTTGGGGATCACCTTGTCCCGGATGGTCATGGTGGTCCCGATCACGCAGCCCGCACCGGCGTGGCAGTCCGGCATGATGCGAATCTGCGCGCCCGCAGCGCAGGGCTGGTTCAGCAGGTTGGTGATCTGCGCAGCCGTCGCCTCGTCGCAACGGTCGGTAAACACCTTGGCTGTGTTGTATTTGCCTTCAATCGTCAACATCCGTCATTACTCCATATACTGTCATCCGTCCAGGCCCATGACCTCCGCGATCACCGGATGGTAATGGGCGTCCTTCATGTACACAAAATCCACTGACGAGACCACCGGCCCCTCGCCCGGCCACAAGACGCTGCCCGTGCCGTCGGGAGCGAGGCCGTAGTCCGCGCGGGTCCGCCCCGGCGGCGGAACCAGCGTGGACAGCCGGTTCATCACCCGGCTGCCAAGATAGAACTCAAACAGGCCCCGCGCCGGATCCAGGGCGATATGGTTGCCCACAAAGCCGCTGAGCGCGATGGCTTCATCGCTCATGTAGACCGGCACCTCGCTGAACCGCTGCACCGGATGCCGCACATAGCACAGGAAGCCCAGGTGCTGCGTCCAGCTGCCGTCGGGCAGCAGGCGCCCGGTACGGTTGCGGGCCATCTCCCGGAGGTCCGCCGCGCTGAGCACCTCGCCGCGCAGGATGCCCCGGCACAACCGCACCATGTCCCCCACGGTGGAAAACAGGCCCGCGTGCCCGCAGAAAACCTTCCCGTCCGGGGCCATCACCCGGGCCTTCGGGTCATGGACGGTGCCGGCGGCAATGCCCGGTCGCACCAGCCAGCGGTCACCCTCGATGCGATGCTCCCGGTCGTGGCTGACGCAGCGGGGGCGCGCAGCCCCGGGGACGCGGCACCAGGTCTCTGTCATGCCCAGGGGGCGCAGCAGCTCCCGTTCCACCAGCGCCATCATCGGCTCGCCTGCCGCGCCCTCAAGGATATACCGCATCACCATGGCGTGGATATCCGAATAGGCCTTGACCCCGTTCGGGAACGGGCTGCAGGTGAAGAGCATCGCCTCCGCGGCCGTCGGGTCCGGCTGCGCGTCGATCCGCTCCGGCGTGCGCAGGGCGACTTCAAAGCCGAGCACCTGGCCGACACGGATGTCTCCCAGGGCTGTAAACTGCGGCGCGTACCGCGTCACGGGCGCGTCCAGGTCCAGGAGGCCGGCCGCCCGCAGCCGCATGGCGGTCAGGCCGGTGAACAGCTTGGACAGGGAGGCCAGGTCAAACACGCTGTCCTCCGCCACC
>CACXEB010000214.1 GCA_902766515.1 uncultured Eubacteriales bacterium | reverse complement strand
GCGGCGGTCCCAGCCTTCCAGCGGCACGACCGTCAGGTCGACATCCAGCTTCAGGTAGTCCTTCACATACCGCGCATACTCGCCGATCGTCAGGCCGTAGCGGGTCGGCAGCGCGTAATCGCCGACAAAGGAGGAAAACCGCGTGTCCAGGACCGTGCCCGACCGCTGGATCCCGCCCAGCGGATTGATCCGGTCCAGGACGATCATTTCCTTGCCGCCCCGGGCGCAGGCCATCATCGCGTAGCTCAGCGAGTAAAGATAGGTGTAAAAACGGGCGCCCACGTCCTGGATATCAAAAACCAGCACGTCAAACGCGTCGAGCATTTCGTCCGTGAAATGATCGTTGGCGCCATAGGCGCTGAACACCGGGATGCCCGTCGCTTCGTCCACGCTGTTGCGCACCTCCGCGCCGGCCTGCTCCATCCCCCGGATGCCGTGCTCCACCGCATAAAGCGCCGTCAGGCGGGCCATGGCATGGACACGGTCGATGGTGCTGCGGAACTGCCGGTCGATGCCGGTCGGATTGGTCATCAGGCCGACCCGTTTCCCCCGCAGCCGGTCCGCGACGGTTTCGATGCGGTCCGCGCCGCTGTATACACACTGTTTCATCATGTTCGCCTCCCAGGTATGGTCAAAAGGATTGGATTGTGGTAGAATCAGGCTGCAACAAAGCAGGAACGGAGGAAATCCACATGCAAGAGCCATCCCGCATCCAGCTGCCCACACGCGTCATCTTGTATCCCGACCGGCCCGAAGGCCCTGCCGGATACGCCGCGGAGGAATGGGCGCGCTGCCTCGGGCAGGCAGGCGTCCAGGCGGAAACCGCCTCCGGGGAGCGGGACGGCGCGCCCTTCGTGATCCGGCTCTCCTGCACAGGCGATCCCGCGCTGCCGGACGGCGCGTTCCGCTGCGCCGTGGATGAAAAGGGCATCCTGATCACCAGCGGCGTCCCGGCGGGGCTGGTGTACGGCACCTATGCCGTACTTGAAAAGCTCGGCTGGCGTTTCCTGACCCCGGACTGCGAGGTGACGCCCGTCCCGCCGCTGCGCCTTGCCAGAGGCAGCTGGGAAGAGCATCCGGCGTTCCAGGTCCGCGAGGTGTTCTGGCGCTCCGCCATGGACGGCGCGTTCGCGGTCAGGCTCCGGCTGAACGCCTCCCGGTCCACGATCACGGAACGGCAGGGCGGCAAAGCGATGTTCTACAATTTCAGCCATACCTTTGACCAGCTGGTGCCCGTCAGCAAGTACTTTGACACCCATCCGGAATATTTTTCCATGATTGGCGGAAAGCGGCAGCGGGAGCGCACGCAGCTGTGCCTGACCAACCCCGACGTGCTCCGGCTGTGCGTGGACGGCGTCCTCCGCTGGAAGCGGGAACATCCGGCCTATGACATTTTCTCCGTATCCATGAACGACTGGTACAGCAACTGCCAGTGCCCCGACTGCCGGCGGATCGACGAGGAGGAAGGCAGCGGGGCCGGGACCATGATCCGCTTCGTGAACGCCGTCGCCCGGGAGACCCGGAAGGTCTTCCCCGACATCCGCATCCACACCTTCGCCTACCTTTACTGCCGCAAGCCGCCGCGCCTGACCCGGCCGGAGGACAACGTCATCGTCCGGCTGTGCCCCATCGAGGCGTGCTACAGCCATCCCATCGCCCGGTGCGGCTGCGAAACCGGACCGATCGACGTCCAGTACACCCACGCGCGGGCGTTCACCGGGTCGCCGGACGCTGAATCCACCTTCATGCGGGACCTGAAGGGCTGGAGCCGTATCTGCGGCCAGCTGTACATCTGGGATTACACAACCAACTACGCCAATTACCTGCAGCCGTTTCCCAACCTCAGCGTGCTTGCAGAAAACCTGCGGACGTTCCGCGCATACGGCGTCAAAGGCGTCCTGGAGCAGGGCAACTTCTCCCTCGGCCGCGTCAGCGCCCTGGGTGACCTGAAGGTGTACCTGCTCGGACACCTCCTGTGGAATCCGGACCTTGATCCTGGCCGGCTGATCCGGGAGTTCGCCGAAGGCTGCTGGGGCCCCGCCGCCGATGAGATGATTTCCCTGGCAGAACTGTTTGAACAGGCGGTCCGGCCGTATCACATGTCCATTTACGACGCGCCGGACGCCGCCTACCTGGACGACGGGACCCTGCGCCAGGCGGAGCGGCTGATCAGTCAGGCGCTCCTGAAAACCGCCGGCCCGGCGCACGAGCGGGTCGAGCGGGAAGCGCTGTCCATCCGCTACGTCCGGCTCGCGCAGGAGGATCCGGACGCCCCGGGCCATGCGGAGCGGGTGGACGCCTTCGGCAGCGATGTCCGCCGCCTGGGCATTTCGGAACTGTTTGAGCGCCGCGATCTGGACGGATCGATCGAAGTGCTGCGCCGCAGCCGCCTGACCGCCGACCGCAGCGCGGCCCGGCCGATCCGGTATCCCTTCTGACTGACTGCACCAATAGGGTAGAGGGAGGGTGTTAGCCCTCACCCCTCCCATTGCACCGTACGTACCGTTCGGGTATACGGCGCTACATCGCAACATG
>CACXEB010000213.1 GCA_902766515.1 uncultured Eubacteriales bacterium | reverse complement strand
CTCGTCAAGCCCGGCCGCCGGCTGCATGAAGGCACGGAAATCCGCTTTGGTGAAGGACAGCTGCGCGCCGTCATCGGCAAGACGACCAGTGCCGGCGGCCGCGTGGTAACCTTTCAATGGGATGGGATATTTGAAGCCGTCCTGGATGAGCTGGGTCAGATGCCGCTGCCGCCCTATATCCATGAACGGCTGACAGACCCGGAGCAGTACCAGACCGTATACGCCCGCCAGGAAGGCAGCGCCGCCGCGCCAACCGCCGGACTGCACTTTACGCCGGAGCTGCTTGAGCAGATCCGCGGCATGGGCGTGGACATCGTTCCGGTCCTCCTGCACGTCGGACTGGGCACCTTCCGTCCGGTCAAGGCCGAAAACGTGGAAGATCACCTGATGCATGAAGAGTACTATATGGTCACCGAAGATGCCGCCAGACGGATCAACCGGGCCCGCGCCAACGGCGGCAGGATCGTATGCATCGGGACCACCAGCGTACGGACGCTTGAAACGGTGGCGGATGAGGCGGGCATCGTGCATGCGGGCGCGGGGATGACCCACATCTTTATCAAGCCGGGCGTCCGTTTCAAGGCGACGGATGTGCTGCTGACCAACTTCCATCTTCCGGAAAGCACGCTCCTGATGCTGGTGAGCGCGTTCATCGGACGGGAAGAGGCGTTGAAACTGTATGAGGAGGCTGTACAGAAGCGCTACCGCTTTTTCTCCTTCGGCGACTGTACTTTACTGCTATGAGCTGGTTACGGTTAGCGGTCGTGGGCGGCGTCAACCTGGATATCCTCGGCGCGCCTGACGGCCGGTATGTGGCGCAGGATTCCATGATCGGGCATATCCGGTTCACCTGCGGCGGTGTAGGACGAAATATCGCGGCGCAGGCGGTGCATACCGGTGCGGATGTCCGGCTGTATACCGTCTTCGGGGATGACAGGCATGCTGAATGGCTCAGAATGGCCTGTTACGAAGATGGCCTGAAAATCGATCATGCGGTTTCCTTACATGGTCCGAGCCCCGTATACATGGCCATTCATGGAACAGACGGGGATATGGTCAGCGCCGTGAACGACATGTCGCTGCTGGCGCAGTTTACGCCGGCGGTATTGTCACAGATGATCCCGGATATCAATCAGGCGGACGTCTGCGTCGCGGACGCGAACCTGCCGGAGGAAACCCTGGCCAGCCTGTCGGAGCAATGCGGAGTGCCGCTTGTATGCGACCCGGTCAGCATGGCCAAGGCCCAGCGGCTGAGGCCGTTCCTGCCCCGCCTGACCGCCATTAAGCCGAACCGCCTGGAAGCGCAGGCGATGACCGGCGCCGATACGCCCGCTGAATGCGCTGACAGGCTGCTGGCGCGGGGCGTGCGGATGGTATTCATTTCCCTCGGGAAAGACGGGCTTTACTATGCCGACGACCGGACCTGCGGCCTGATGACCCCTGAACGGATCAGTACGCAGCCGCAGACGGGCGCCGGCGACGCGGTGACCGCCGGCATCGCCGCCGGGATCGGCTGGAAGCTTGACGTGGTGGAATGCGCGCGCCTGGGCATGCAGAGCGCAGCGCGTCATCTCCATAAAATGATCTCAGTATGACGAAGGAGGTACACAATGAAGAACATCCGCCTGTATGCCATCCTCTTATGCCTGACGCTCGTATGCTGTTCGGCCCTGTCAGAGGGGATCGAAGTGCCTGAGCTTTCGGCTTTCGGTCCGTTCGAGATTCCGGACAGCGAAGCGATGACTTTCCTGGACAATATGGGTGTCGGCTGGAACCTGGGCAACACGATGGACGCGTTTCAGGACCCTTACAACGGGAATGAGATGCGCCTGGAAAGCTACTGGAACGGCAGCATGACGACGCCGGAGATGTTTGACGCGCTGAAGGACGCCGGATACCGCTCCGTGCGGATCCCGGTGTCGTGGCACAACCATGTGAACGCTGACTTTGAGATCAGCGCACAGTGGCTCAACCGGGTCCAGGTGATCGTCGATTATGCGTACAGCCGGGGATTCTATGTGATCCTCAACACGCATCATGATGTCGGCGCCCAGTATTACTACCCGCTGCTCAAATACCAGGAGACCTCCGACCGCTATATCCGGACCATCTGGACCCAGGTGGCCGAGCGTTTCAAGGATTACGACGAACACCTGATCTTCGAATCGATGAACGAGCCGCGGATGAAGGATACCAATTACGAATGGTGGTTTGACCTGAACGCCGCGCAATGTGTCGAAGCGATCGAATGCGTCAACCGGCTCAACCAGGTTTTCGTGGACACTGTCCGCGCTTCCGGCGGCGCCAACGCCGACCGCTACCTGATGGTGCCCGGATATGACGCCAGCCCGGACGGCGCGCTCAACTTGTATTTCAGGCTTCCGGAAGATACCGCCGAGCAGCGGCTCATCGTCTCCGTGCACGCCTATACGCCCTATGACTTCGCCCTGCAGGGCGCCGGCGGCACCGCCCGGTTCAGCCTGAGCAACAACGCGCAGAAGGCGGCCATCAACAGCTTCATCAACAGCCTGTACCAGCAGTATATCAAAAACGGCATCCCGGTCGTGATCGGCGAATTCGGCGCCCGCAATAAGGCCAACAACCTGCAGGACCGTGTGACGTTTGCCGCGTTTTATACCATGGCCGCGCGTTCCAGGAACATTCCCTGCCTGTGGTGGGACAACGGCGCGTTCACCGGCAACGGCGAAATCTTCGGGATCCTGAACAGGAAACAGGCGACCTTCACCTATCCGGAGATCGTAAGCGCCATGATGACCTACCAGGACTGCCGGATCAAAACCGACGAAGCCCCCTGACGCAGTATCAAACACTTTTCCAACAAGAAAGGAGCATTTCATATGTCCAAGTATCAGATGATCGCGGGCGCCCTGCCCGGCATGCCCTGGCAGGAAAGGCCCGAAACCCTGATCAACTCGCCGCTGTGGCGCTATGATGAGAATCCCATCATCAACCGCAATCCCCTGCCCGGCGTGGCGCGCATCTTCAACTCCGCTGTCATGCCGTACGAAGGCGCTTATATCGGCGTGTTCCGCGGCGAGCAGACGAACGGCGTATCCTTCATTTACCTGGGGCACAGCCAGGACGGCGTACACTGGACGTTTGAGCCGGAAAAGATCCCCTTCACGGATGAAAACGGCGCGCCGGCCATGCCCGTATACGCCTATGATCCCCGCCTGGTGAAGGTGGAGGACACCTACTATATCATCTGGTGCCAGGACTTCTACGGCGCCGCCATCGGCATGGCAAAGACCAAGGATTTCAAGACCTTCACGCGGCTGGAGAACCCCTTGCTCGCCTTCAACCGCAACGCGGTGCTGTTCCCGAGAAAGATCAATGGGAAATACATGATGCTGTCCAGGCCTTCTGACAGTGGCCATACGCCGTTCGGCGATATCTACATCAGCGAAAGTCCGGACATGGTCTACTGGGGCAAACATCGCCATGTGATGTCCCGCAGCGGCAACTGGTGGGAAGGCCTGAAGATCGGCGGCGGCGCTGCTCCGATCGAAACCAGCGAAGGCTGGCTGATCTTCTACCACGGCGTGACGAATACCTGCAACGGCTATGTGTATTCGATCGGCGGCGCGATCCTGGATATAGACGAGCCCTCCCGGGTGAAGTACCGCTGCCAGAACTACCTGCTGACGCCCGAAGCCTGGTATGAGGAGCGCGGCTTTGTGCCGAATGTCTGTTTCCCCTGCGCGACGCTGCAGGACGAGCCGACCGGCCGCATCGCGATCTATTACGGCGCGGCGGACAGCTATGTCGGACTGGCGTTCGGCTACCTGGATGAGATCATCGACTACATCAAGGCGAATAGCAAAGTAACCGATACGGATACGGAATTAGGGAAGCGCTGACCATGGCCCGTTTTGAACTTTCCACCTTATTTACAGACCAGGCAGTGCTTTGCCGGCACCGTGAGATCCGCGTTTTCGGAAAAGCGGAGGACGGCGTTTGCCTGGATGTGACCCTCATGGATGCCGCCGGTACGGTGCTGGCGAGCGACCGGGTCACCGCGGCGGGCGGGCGCTTTATTGCCTGCCTGCCGCCCCAGGAAGCGGCAATCAACTGCACGCTTCGCGTGTCGGACGGCCAGACGGCTTCGCTTGCCTGCGATGTCGCCATCGGAGACGTCTACCTTGCCGGCGGACAAAGCAACATGGAGCTGGAGCTCAAGGACGCGGATGACGGTTATGCCACCCTCCGCAGCCATGAGAACGTGCTGGTCCGGTACTATAACGTTCCCAAGTATCCAATGGACGACGAGGCGGCGGAGCAGGCCAACCGCGGCGCGTGCTGGCGGTCGATCCGACCCGGCGAGGCGCGCGATATGAGCGCGGTCGCTTACTTCTTCGCCATGAAGCTGCAGAGCGCGCTGAACGTCCCGATCGGCGTGATCGACTGCTACTGGGGCGGTACATCCATCAGCTGCTGGATGGAAAAAGCCACGCTGGAAAGCATTCCGGAAGGCCAGCGCTACCTGGCGGAATATGAAAAGCTGACCGCAGGAAAGACGCTGGCGCAGTACCAGGCGGAAGAAGCGGCCTGGCAGCACGAAATGGATGTCTGGAACGCGCAGGCGGAGGTGCTGAAGCGGGATCATCCCGGCATCACCGCCCCGCAGCTCAACGAGCAGCTGGGTCCCTATCCCTGGCATCCGCCTGCCGGCGCGGGATCCCCGTTCCGCCCTGCCGGACTGGCGGTCAGCATGCTCCGGCGCGTGGTCCCGATGACGCTGACCGGTATCCTGTATTACCAGGGCGAAGAAGACACGTGGCGCACGGAGCGCTATGACGAGCTGCTG
>CACXEB010000212.1 GCA_902766515.1 uncultured Eubacteriales bacterium | reverse complement strand
TTGGGCCTATGTTTGTCCTTTTCATGGGCATGCTAAAGGGGCTGTGATGCCCAGGCATTCTCTTAATGCCTTTCTTTCACAGCCCCTACCTTGCAGATTTGCCGACAGGCAAATCTGAGAGGGGGGTCCCGGAGGGGGGACGCAAGTCCCCCTTCCGCTTAGTCGCTGATCGGTATCAGCCGTTCATAGCAGGATCCCCTCTTGTAGCCGGTGATCCAGTTTTCCGTCGGGATGCCCTGGACATCCGTGCCGATCTTGCGGAAGGCATCCTTCTCGCTGTCGGTCAGCTGCAGGGCGTCCATGACGGGTTCCAGGTTTTCCGGGGCTTCCGGCGCGTCCTGCAGGGCGGGCGCTTCCGCGTCTTCCCCCTCGTCGGTGGATTCCAGGCTCTCCATCGCTTCCATTTCGAGCACTTCGGACTCGTCCAGGCCGTTCAACGCTTCCGTCGATCCCTCCGTCGTCCGTTCCAGACCGGTGGGCTCCATCATCTTTTCAAGCATGTTCCTTCCTCCATTCATCAAATCCGCGTCCCATCGCGGCATAGTAGGGCTTGAGCGCAACCGGCACCGCGTGTTCCAGCAGGAAGCAGTACTTATCGACCACTTCGCGCGCTTCCTCCGTCAGCGTTTCGCTGAAGGCCGCCAGGCGGACGCCCTCATACAGCTTCCGGAGCATCGTCTGTTCCATCTGGTAATCCCGCACGCTCACCGGCTCCGGCAGGCGGTAGCTGATCACCGCGTCCGGGGCGGTACCGGCATCCTCCAGGAAATCATGGACCCGCGCATCCTCAAAGCAAAGCACCTCGCCTGTGTCCGCGTCCAGGGTCAGCAGGCCGAAGGGCCGCGGCGCATCGAGCTGTGCGCCGGCATGCCGGTACAGGAACACCCGGTCCGCCTTCCGACCGTTTACAATCGCCGGCAGCGGGTAGGACAGGGTCACGCTGTCGCCGAACATGGCCTTCAGCCGGCGGGTCTGCGCCCGCAGAATCTCTTCAAATCGCATCGCTTTTCCTCCTCTGTCAGGCCGCGATCGGCCGGTCGGTCACCAGCGCCGACGCGCCGTTAGCGCGCACATAGGCGTCGTTCAGGGTATCCATGGTCAATACCGTCGCGTTGGAGCGCCCGGGGACGCCGCTGTCGCAGACGATCAGGCCTTTGAGATCCCCGGTTTCCGGATCCCGCACGGTACCGGTCACCATGATGCTGTGATTGGTGTTCCCGTCCTGGATGTAGTTCGCGTCATTCCAGGCATATCCGGCATTGACGCTGATGTTCACGCCATGGCCGGCCTCCACAAATTCGGCGATCTCCTCCGGGCTCAGCGCGTTCCCCGCCCACGGCGCGTGCACCGTCGTGGAGATGCCCAGGATGCCCAGGAGCGCCTGCCGGTCATACACATCGGTCGAACCGTTGTGAGTCGGATCATTGTCGTTTTGCACGACGCACAGTCCGTTGCGGACCGCTGTGATCGCCAAATCGTCCTCCGTGACATCCAGGCCCGCCTGGATCGCGATATTGGTCACGGACACGAGGCCGCAGTCCCCCAGCAGGTTCAGGACGTTATCCCCCTGGTGATCGTCCAGCCTGTCGGCGATGCCATAGGGATCGCCGCCGACCAGCACCTCGCCCATGCCGGGCACTTCCATCAGCTTCGGCTCCAGGGAAGCCGACTCCAGGACGGCGTCCTGGTTTTCCAGCGATTCCGCTGCCTTGAATTCCATGTTCTCAGGGTTCATGCTCATCGTCTTTACCTCCGTTTCCGGGTGTTCCCGATTGACAGGGTCATTCTATCATGCCTCCGGATCATCCTTTGCAGCCTGCTTCCGGCGCTGCGCTGCCCGCATCCAGAGCGGGTAGAACTGCCGGACCTCCGGCACCGCGCCCTTCTTCTGCAGGTACAGGGACAGGACGGATGTTTCCGTATCGGCGTCGGCATCCATCGCCTCGCGCACCGCCTGCCGCGCCTGGGCGTCCCATCCGGCGGTGTCCTGCGCGCCGATCAGGCTGAAAAGCCTGTCCCACAGCGGCTGACCGCCGATCATCGCCCAGACGACGTCCGCCCAGGGCTGGATGACGCCGCGCTGCCGCTGGGTGCCCCCATTCAGCGCCTGCTCCAGCAGGTCCGAAAGCGTTTTATCCTCCGGCTCGCCGTCCCTGAGCAAGCTGACTGCCGCCCGCAGCTCCGGCGTATCCTCCGGCGCTTTCGCCGGCATCAGGGGACATGTCCGGCGCAGGGCGGCGCCCCGGGCGGCGCGCAGGCCGTCCGATGCCGTCCGGCGAAGCTCGGGCAGCCACTGCGGCAGCGTCTGCCAGGCTTCGTCCTCCGCCGCACGGGACTGAACGCAGGCCCGGACCGCTTCCGGCCAGGCGTCCGCGCCCCACTGCGCCAGCAGGTCCGGGTCCTCCGTCACGTCCCGCAGCCACGACCTGGCTTCCGCCTCGCCGCGCCAGGGCTCCGGCGTGAGGTCCTCCCCCACGACCGCGCTGATCAGCACCCGCGTCTCCGCCCGGTCCGCGCCTGAAGCGCCCCCCAGGCAGGCGAGCAGCCGGCGCTTGACCGCGCCCGACTGACCGCATTCGGCAATCGCGTCCTCCAGCGGTTCCGCCCCGCTGTCCGGCTTGCCCAGGAGCGCGCGGACGATCCGGGCGCGCCGCGCGGTTTCCTCATGATCATCCGCCGCTTTGCGGTAGATCTCCGCCTCGTGCCGCGCCCGGTCCACCTGACACAGCACGGCCTCCAGCCAGTTCTGCTGGTACACGGCCGCGACGCCAGTCCGGAACCGCGACATCTCATAGATCTGCTCGGGCGTGAGGCCCATGGTATTGCCCACCAGCTCGCGGTCGCCGCTCTCCGGCAGGCGCAGGATGATCTTGGTGTTGGTATTGCGCATGACGGACATGTCCAGCAGGCCCGGCGACTGGTCGACGATCATGAAGCCCTCGCCGTAGGAGCGCATCTCGGCGATGGCGGTCGAAATCATCTCGACCGACTTGCCCAGCATGTTGCTGCCCTCGTCGCTCTGCGCGTCGGAGGTTCGGCGCAGCAGGTGGTGGGCCTCCTCAAGCACGGTCACGTGCCTGAGCGGCAGGTTCATCGCCTCAAAGCGCATCCGGTACTCCTGCAGGCGGATCAGCAGGACGCCCATCAGCATCGATTTGGTCTCCGCGGAGCCGACGCGGCTCAGGTCAATGATGACGCTGCTGTCAAACAGGGCCTCGTCGCTCAGGTTGCTGCCGCCGAAGATCTCGCCGTAGATGCCGTTGCACAGGGATTCCATGCGGGTGGACAGCGCACCCACATAGTTGCCCTTGACCTCCTCGGAGAAAGCCGTGGAGGCCATTTTGCCGTTGAACTGGTCGAGCACGTCGCGCACCGTCGGGAACACGCGCACCCCGCCCCGGCACCGGGACCGCCGCAGGTCCCACCCACAGTCGCGGTACGCGCCCTCCAGGGACGCCTTGAGCACGGCCGGCATCGCGGCGTACATGGACCAGCTGGCGTTGAACACGGACAGGAGCTTGTCGATGTGCTCCAGCACGTTCACATCATCATTGAACCAGAAGGGATTGATGCGCAGCAGATCCGTCCGGTCCGGATTCGTGCCGTACACATGGACATCATCGTCCCGGCCGAAGATATTCTTGTATTCGCCCTTCGCCGGTTCGATGACCAGGAAGGGGATGCCCGCGTCCTGCAGGCCCTCCAGCATGCGGAAGATCGTATTGGATTTGCCGGAGCCGTTGGTGCCCGCCACAAAGGTATGCGCGGCCAGGCTCTGGATATCCAGCAGCACGCCCTGGTCCGGCGACGGCTTGCCCATGTGGGAGATGCAGCCGATGCGCAGGACGCGGCCGCTCCGGAGCGCCACCTTGCGGACAACCTCCCGGCCGAAGGACGCGTATTCCATCACCGTCAGCCCGACCACCGAGCGCTGGGGCAGCGCCATCTGGCGCGACAGTTCCTTGCTGGACATCAGCACGGCTGGGGTGAAATTCTCGTCCATGCCCGCATAGCCGAAGGCGGGATGCGTCAGATGCCTGAGCGCGGTCCGCACCGCGTCGACCCCCGTATCCTCCGTCCAGGTATTGAGGGTCACCGGCTGGTTCATCTCACCCTCGCCCTGCATCAGGGCCTGGTACTGGCTGGCGACCATCAGGTTCAGGCCCGCGCTGCTGGAAATGATATAGGCGCAGCTGTTGAACATGCCCAGGTTCTCGCGCCGGTTGAGCCACTGCAGGTACCACGTCACCCGCTCCCGCAGGTTTTTGGCGTGGTAGTCCGTCGCGGTACAGCCGAGGGTGGTGCTTTCGGAGGTCGCGACCGAATGGCCGGTCCCCTCCTGGCGGGAGGTCTGCCGCCCGCTGGTCAGCCCCTCGCTCCCGCTGACGCTTTCGTCCGTGTGACTGCTTTCCGTCTGCTGCACCACGCCCAGCGCGGTCGACACCGCCGTCATGGCCAGGTAGCCGCCGAAGACCGTCGCCCCCGCGCTGGCCAGCCGCTTGATCTTCGTGGCCCGGTCGTCCTTGCCGGAGCTCCAGCCCGTGCCGGTCGTATGGCTCTGGGTCATCGAGATGTTGCGGCTCCAGCTGTCGCTGACGCTTTCTGACGTGCTGACGGACTCCGTGGCGCTCAGCCCCTTCTGGGTGGACACGGACTGCTCCTCCAGGGCGGACAGCTGCGTCGCCAGCGACTCGTAGCCCTGGCGCACCGTCTGCATACTCTCGGCGTCCACCGGATCCGCCAGCACCATGATGCTGAAGTTGCGGCTGCCGATCGCCTCCAGCAGCCGCTCGATCCCGTGGGCGGCAGGCTCGCCGTCCTTCGGCTCGCTGGGTACGCAGGATACCGCGGTGATGCACTGGCTGTCAAAGCCGTTGTCCAGGCACTCGTCCAGCTTGTCCTGGATCTCCTGGCGGCCGACGAGCTCCGTCAGCTCCGTGCCCGGCAGGTTGCCTTCCAGGCCGGTGCGCAGGGCTTCCCGGATGGTATTCAGGAAATAGACGTTGTCATAGCGCCGCTTGTTGACCGCGCCCAGGTACAGCTCCGCCCGGCCGTTCTGGCACTCCAGCAGCATCAGGCAGGACGCGCCGCAGGCATGCAACGAATTCAGCACCGTGGACAGCCGGTCGTGGCTGCCCTCCTGGCGGCTGAACACCAGTTCCGTCACGCGGAACAGGCAAACCACGTCCCCGGCGCTGATGTTTCGGGCCGTGTCCGCGAGCGGCCGGGCATCAAGGGCCGTCAGGACCTCATACTGCGACTGCCGGATGATCCGCTCCGCCCAGGAGACAAGCTCCGCCGTCTTGCGCCGCCCGGCATCCACCTCCCGGAGCGCGGGCGTCATTTCCATATCTGTCATGGCTTCTCCTCCAGCATGCTCCTCAGTTCAGGCAGCTGCCGTTCCAGCATGCGCAGCCAGCTCCTGCGCGCGTACAGCGGCGCGAGGTCATCCTCCGCCGCCATTTCCTTCCGCAGGGTTTTGATCTGGCTGTCCAGCGCGTTTTTCTGCAACAGCAGCGCTTCCAGGCGGTCGATGGCCTCCCGGCATCGGGAGAGGGCCAGGCGCTGCTGATAGGGCTGCCCATACTTGCGGTACAGCGCGTCCCGCCAGCCGTCATCGCCGGCCAGCACGCAGAGATAGCGGCAGCCGGAGGACTGCCGCGCATAGGCGCTGTACTCCTCCAGCTGATCGCGGTCATTGAGTTCGCAGACGATCATGCCGTCCGCGCGGCGCATGGAGCGGGTCAGGCTCCGTGCGCTGTCCAGGCGGTCAAACGAGGTCAGGTAGTCCTGCGTCAGCAGGCAGCAGTCCTGTCCCCGCAGCGCGGCGCGGAAGGCTGTTTCGCTGTCGATGACCGACAGCCACGGCGCCTGCCGGTCCAGGATCCCGGCGATGGCGGCCGCCTCGTCCGGGTACAGCTCCCCGCCGGTCTGGCGGACCTCCCGGTCTCCGTCCCATTCCGTGGTCACCGGCCGGGTGAACAGATCCTCCGTCCTTTCCCGGAAAGCCTTCAGCCGCTCCGGCTCGTCAGGCAGCTCCCGGCGCACCTGCCGGAGCGTGACCGCCGGCATTTCCCGCAGGCACTCCGTGAGGTCGCTGTAATCCGCGTCCCGGCCGACGAATTCCAGCTCCAGCGCCTCGCCGCGGGCCAGGTCCTCCAGCTGCCGCCTCAGCCCCTGCCAGGACCCGGAGGGCGCGAGCCATGCCTGCAGCAGACAGCGCCGCACCGGGTACAGAAAACCATAGATATCATCCTTCTCCGCCGTCTGTCCGTTGACCTGCACCCGCGTTTCGGGGCCGGCCGGGTCGTATTGAATGACCACCCGCATGCGGCTTTCCCTCCGTTACTTGCTTTCGATTACTTGCTTTCGATCACGTACTTGATGTCTTCCGCGCGCTTCATGATGATCACGCTCAGCCGGTCCGACACGCTGCGGACGATTTCCCGGACGTTTTCCGGCTCCATGATGGAGTTGCGGATCTTCGACTTCATGTCCGTTTCCGCGATCTTCTGGCGGATCTTCTCGTCCTTGATCAGCTTGCGCGCCCACAGCGGCAGGTTGGCGGCCTGCAGCTTCGCGGTCAGCTGGTCGCGGGCGTTGGACATGCCGTTTTTGACGGCCTTGAACGCGAGATACCCGCCCAGCGCGATCAGCAGCGCCCAGCCTTCGCCGGGGATCGCCATCAGCAGCATGAACAGCGTGATGCCGATGTCCGCGGAGATCACCATGATGACCCCCAGCACGATGCCCAGCACCGTCGGCATGATGGCCGCGGAAATGATGCCCGCAACCAGCGACAGCACGGTCGACATGGTCTTGACGATCTCCTCGCCCGGCGCGACCACCAGCTTGCCGCCGATGGTGATGCCGCTGACCTGCATCAGGTTCAGCTGGTCCAGGTCCAGCTCCTGGAGCCCGTACCGGTCGCAGACCTTCTTGAGCTTCAGCGCGATGTCCTGTCCTACGTCCCTGATCAGCCAGTCGTGGATGACCTCCTTGTATTCCGGCGATTTGTTCAGCAGCTTTTCGAGCTGGTCATCCCGGCAGGCCTTTTCGATCGAGGCGGTCATGTCGTTCAGGGTCCGGATGGCGCCGCTGCGCCACTGCGCGATGCTGGTCTGCACGATATCCATGACCACGCCGTCGATCACGGTGGCCAGCCGGCCGGCGAGGGAGGGCAGGTCGTTCTGGATGATGTCCGGCAGGTCGTTGTCCACCAGGCTGATCAGCTCCTGCTGGAAGCCGAGCGAGGTGTCGTTGGAGGGGCCGACCAGGGACAGGCCCATGGAGATGGAGCGGGAGGGATTGCCGTCGTTCAGCACTTCCGCGTCCTCAAACACATCCGCCACGATCTCCCGCGCGAAGGGCATCTTGGACGCGCTGCCGGTCAGGATGATGCGGGCGATGTCCAGTTCCTGCTGCGCCATCGCGTATTTCTGATCCGTCAGGAAGCGGCGGAAAAGCTCGGTCCAGCTGCTGCTGCCCATTTCGAACAGCTCCTGCTGGGGCACGTTGAAATAGCGCAGCAGGATCGGCGCCAGCGGCTGTTCCGTGGCGAGCCGGGTCACCTCGTCCCGCCGGACGCGCACCGGCGCGAAATCGGCGAACAGGATGTGCGACTTGCCGGATCCCTGGCTGTAAACGTCCTCCTTGGCGCGGCGGCAGCACAGCACGGCCGCCTGGCGCATGGTCGGGTTCTTTTCCACCAGCCGCTCATACTCCGCCCAGTCGTCCGGATCCTGGCGCAGGTGATCCAGGTACCAGTCCATGATCAGGTAATCGATGCCCCGCGCGCCCAGGTAGTTGCTGCCGCTGTTATACACATGGTTGTGCGAGTCCGCGGCCATGACCGTCAGGTCGATCGTGGAGGAGCCCATGTCGATCAGCAGCGCGCACTTGCCCTTGGGCAGGATGTCCGCCATGCCGGTGTTGTTTTTGATGTACAGGAAGGCCGCGCGGGACTCTGCTGCCATGACCAGCGACGCCGGCACGGACGCGAACGTGTCCTCCCCGATCACCGTGTTCATCAGGATCGCCCGGTAGATGGCGGCGTCCAGCTCGTCCCAGCGGGTGGGATGCCCGACGGAGAACACGATTTCCTGGCAGCCGACCGCCGCGCTGGCGATGACCTGGTTGTAATTGCCGTCCGTGAAGAGCGCGTCCGTGAACTGCTTGACCGCGTCTGCAAAGGTCAGCAGCGGCTCCGTATACAGTTCCGGGGCGGTATCGCGGTCCGGGAACCCCTCCTGCAGGGTCCGGATCAGGGCCGCGCGCCGCGTTTCATCGACAGGCGCGACCAGGTCGGAGGGCCGGCGCTTGAAATTGCTGCGGATCTGCTCCACCGCTTCCGGATCGCTGACGATGCTGGATGAAAAGACGACACTGCCGGTCTCCCGGTCCAGCCCGAACACCGTGGGGATCGCCTGGCCCGGCGTGTTGTTGTCCGGCATGGTCATGCCCGCGAAGCTGACGCGGTTGCCGGATTTGATCTGGCTGTCGTCCAGGATCGCCATATCGGTGATGGTCTCGCCATCGCCCAGGTCGTAACCGATGAATAACTTCTTTGCCATCGCTGTGTCCTCTTTTCGTGAAGATTGGGCCGTCCGTCAGCCTGAATCAGCCTTTGATGAACCGCAGTCCCCTGACGAATACGCCGTCCGGGGAAAGAATGCAGGGTTTGCCCCGCCGGGCTTCGGGATCGTCACACTTCATCACCGTGAACATGGCAGCCTCCGGCGCGGGACCGTCCTCCGCAGACCAGGCCGCCCGCAGGTCCAGGTCGTCCAGCATCTCCTCCAGGCGGTCGCCGACCTTCGTATGCTCCGGCCCGGCCAGGCCCAGCAGGTACTGGAGCTGCTCCGCCATCGTCTGCCGGAGGCGCGCGGCCTCCGCGCGCAGCGCCGCGCACTCCTCGCGGCTCTCGTCCAGCTCAGCCGCCTGGCGGTTGAACGCGGCCTGCTGCGCAGCCGTCGCCTGGCGTCCGTTTTCCTCCGCCTCATGCAGGCCCTGGCTCAGCCGGTCCATGGCCTGCCGCGCCGCTGTCCCGTCCAGCATGAAGAATCCCAGCAGCTGGCCCTCAGTATCTTCCACCAGCGCCGGCGCCGCCGGGCTTTCCAGCAGGGCGTCCAGGTCGCGCGCGGCGTTTTTCGGGCTGACGATCCTCAGCCCGAAGAGGCCCAGAAGTGCGTTCAGCGGATTGCCGCCGCTGCCCGTCAGCGCCTTGAGCACACAGGCCTTCAGCTGTGCGCGGTCCATCTGCACCGCCGAAAGCAGCCCGCCCGCGGCCTCCGCCGCGCCGTAATCCCCGGTCACGCTGTTTTCCCGCAGCGATTCCCGGACGATCTGTTCCGCCGATGCCTTCAAATCCTGTCTGTTCATCCCGTTCCATCCTTTCCGTCCAGCCCGTGAGCGGCTGTCACAGGCACAGCATACCATACGGTCCCGGGAAAATTGCGGACCGCTTCCGTGCGCGGAGCGGCCTGCGTTTCACGCCTCCGCCAGGGCCGCGTTGCGGATCTTGCGCCAGGCGGTATCCCGGGCGCCGTTGGTGTTCTGGCAGAACAGGACCGTCATCCGCTCCCGCGGCATGTTGACGAAGTTGGTGCCCAGCCAGCCGCCCCAGCCGTACTCGCCGAGCGAGGAAAAGCCGGGGGTTTTGCCGGGATCGGTGCAGACGCTCATGAACTTCCCGTAGCCGTACCCGCACAGGTAAGCCCAGCCCGTGGTATCGACCTGGGGCCGGGTCATCCAGTCCACCGCCCGCTCCGAAAGCAGCCGGCGCCCCCTGAAAACGCCGCGGTCCAGCAGCATTTCGCCAAAAAGCGCGTAATCGTCCAGCGTGGAGAACAATCCCGCGCCGCCGGACGCGAAAGGCGGCATCCCGCTGTAGTCGCGGATGCACAGGTGATGGGTCTGGTAGCGCGTCAGGCGGCCGTCCTGCAGCTGGTAGGCTTCCGCCAGGCGGCCGCGCTTTTCGGGCGGGACAAAGAAGTCCGTATCCCGCATGCCCAGGGGCTCAAAGATTTCCTCCCTCAGGAAGCGGTCAAAGGGACGGCCGTCCACCGCCTCGACCAGCGCGCCGGCGACATCGGCGGACACGCCGTAGCGGAACCGCTCACCCGGCTGGAACGCCAGCGGGGTTTTGCCCATTTCATTCGCGAACGCCAGTGTGGTCATGCCGCCGCCCCGGTCGATGTCGTCCTCGTTCCGGGCAAACAGCGCCCCCATCGCCTGGCCGGCGGGATCGGCGTCCGGATAGACCAGCCCGGAGGTCATGCTCATCAGGTGCATGACCGCAACCGGTGTCGAGGGCGGCACCGGGCCGTCCGGGCCCAGCACCCGCTGTCCCCGGAAACCGGGCAGCCATTTTTCCACCGGGTCCCCCGCATCCAGGAGCCCCCGGTCGATCAGCATGGTGAGCGCCACCGCCGTGACCGGCTTGGTCTGGCTGTACATGCGGAAGATCGTGTCCCGCTCCACGGGCCGGCCCGAAACCATGTCCGCCACGCCGCAGGCCGCGTACCAGGACGCGCCGTCCCTGCGGCAGATCAGCGCGCTGCATCCAGACAATTCACCGTCGTCCACCGCGCGCTGCATGATCATGCGGAGTTTATCTTCCAGCTTCATTCCGCCCCTCCCACACGCGCCAGCAGGTAGGCCATCGGGACGAGGCAGACCGGGTTTTCCGTCATCATCAGGTCCACATGGTCCGCTTCCCAGACGATCGAAAACGCCGATCCGGCCATCTGGAACTGATACACCACGGTCCCCGCGTCCTCCAGCGCTTCGGGCTCCGGATATCCGGCCACGGCCAGCAGGGATACATACTCCCGCAGTGTCTCCAGGCTCACGCCGTCGACGGCGTACAGGCAGCCGTCCGGCACGCGCAGCAGCGCCTCGCCCGGCCGCGGCAGGGGCAGGACCTTGCCGTCCTCCCGCCAGTAATAGGTCACCACGGCCTGGTCCAGCCATTCTTCATCCGGCACCAGCATGGGCAGGCCGCTGATCTCCACGGCGCGCGCCTGCAGCCAGGCCAGGTCGCCGTTTTCGATTGCCTGCCTGTAATCGTTGATGTTCGCATTGAGGACGCCGAGCGTGCGGTTCAGTTCCTTGTTCAGGGCTTCCAGCTCATCCATCAGCTGAGCACCCGCCGTATCCACCGCCTCCCCCTTGGTCAGGGGCGTGTCGCCGCGCCGGGCGGCGATCGCGGGACAGTAGGTCCGCAGCGCCTCGTCCAGCTGCGCTGTCCAGTCAGGATCATCCAGCTCCGCCAGCACCGCGTCCGCCAGCCAGGCCAGCCAGCGCAGGTTGAAGTCCGCCAGCCTGCGCTCGATCGCGGCCCATTCCACGTAATGCGTCCAGGTATCGGCCATGAACGCGTCGTGCATGATACCGTTTTCAAGGTTCGTCAGGGTATTCAGCATCGTCGTGCGGTCCATGGAAAAACTGTCCTCATCCGAGCGGAAAAACGTCGCGTCGATCCCCTTCCGCATGAGCGTGCGGATATCCTGCGACGTCAGGCTGCCTTCCGGCATCGCCAGGGCGTCGATATCGCGCCGGGCGAGCCGCACGGCCGCGCGGGCCAGCTGCAGGGTCTCCCAGGTCCGCTCCGCGTCATACCGCTCGCTGTAATCCAGCGCCCAGAGCATATCGTCATACAGGATCTCACAGTAGTACAGGTAATTCAGCAGGTCGTTCATCATGCGGGCCTCGGGCGTTTCCGCCTCTTCCGCCCCCGCCCACGGCAGCATCAGGAGGATCAGCAGCAGGGCCGTCAGCCGGCACATCCAGGATCGCTTCATGGTTCATTCTCCTTCCATCGCTCATAAGCGGCCATCACGCCGCTCGCGTCGATACGGTCCGTCAGCTTGCCGCGCTGGGTATACAGGTCTTTAAGAATCAGCTCCGCGTCATCCCTTGAGGAGGTCAGCAGGAATTTGTTCTGTTCCGGCACAAGGGCCAGCATCGCCTGGTAATGAGTGCCGATTGCCTGGCCGTCCGCGTAGGTGCCGGTCAGGTGGGGATCAAGCGCCCGCCAGTAGAGCTGGGCGGTGATCCGGGCGTCCGTATCGGCCAGCGCGGTCAGGGCTTCAAGATAATCCGCGCCGTACAGCGCTTCCGCCCGGGCGTCCGACCGCAGGTATGCCAGCACGTCCAGGTACAGGGCATACTCCGTGGACCGCTGCGCCGGCAGGGAGAGCAGCCGCTCACACGCCTCGCGGTTCAGGGGCTGGCCGGACCAGGGCATCACCTCGCCGCCCGCGTCCAGCATATCCTGGAGGTCCAGGAGCGCGTCCTCCGCGCTGAACGGGATCGCGAGCGCCGCGGAGCGCCCCGTCCCGGCCTCCGCGCCGAGCGCGGCGGCCAGGTCGGCATACTGGATGCCCAGATGAATATAGGCCTGCATCAGGTCATTCATCACGATGTCGGCATAGGTCCCGTCATAGGGCACGGCTTCATGCTGCGCCGCCGGCGCGGCCCACTGCCGGACGGCCCATGTGCCGCCCCCTGCCAGCGCCAGGCACAGCGCCGCCACGGCCGCCCGGCGGGCCAGCAGCGTCCGGCGGAATGCCGCGCGCCTTGGCGCGTCGCAGGTTGCCAGGTAATCGCCGATCACCTGGTGGACCACCTGGTAGCGCCCTTCGCCGTCCCGGATCAACAGCCCCAGCCGCTTCCACAGCAGGTCGTGCGCCATCAGGCCGTACCAGTCCTCCGCGCTCTTCGCGCCGCCGCGGATCGCCGCTGTCCGGCCGATCCAGTCCGGGTAGACGCGACGCGCGGTCCGGCTGTCCAGCCGCCGGTAGCAGCGCTCCGCCGCCGGCAGCAGCTCCGCGTCCGTCAGCGCGCGGCCCTTCCGGTCCATCTCATAGCTCAGCGCCGGCAGCACCGCGTCCACCGCGGCGCTGACCTGCCAGCGCAGGGCCGTGTCCTCCGGGGTCGCAGCCGTCTCCTTGGTTTTGAGGGCTTCCAGATAGGCGCGGAGCAGCTCTTCCCGGCTGCCGGCCGTCGGCTGGCGTCCCTCCGCCCGGGCGGAACGGATGAACATGGACAGCATCATCGGGGTGCGCAGCAGTTCGCGCATATCGGTGGATTCCGGCGCCAGCAGCCCCGCCTGCCCGAGCGCCGAGGACACGTCCTCCTCCCGCAGCGGGGCCAGGCACAGCCGACGCAATTCCAGCGCCGGCTCCTCCGTGCGCGAGGTAACCAGCAGGCGCACGGCCCGCAGGCGCGCCAGCGTCCGGAGCTCGTCCAGCAGCAGAGACGTTTCCCCGCCCGCCTCGTTGAGCCCGTCCGCCAGCAGGTACACCGGCTGCGCGTCCGCCTGGTCCAGCAGGTCCATGAGCGCTTTGCGGGCATCGGCATAGCTGCCCATATCCGGCTTGAAGCGCAGCCCGCCCAGCAGGCTGTCCGTCACGTAATGCGCCTCGCCCGGCTGCCATGAGTGCAGCGGCACAAACACCGCCGCGGCGGATGCAGGGGTATAGCGCGGGCTCTGTTCCAGCGCCAGCCTCAGGAGCGCCGTTGTCTTGCCCATGCCGGCCGGCGCGGTCAGGAGCGCGCCGCCCTGCCGCAGGCAATCGTCCAGCGCGCCCGTTCCGTCGGCCAGGTCGGCCCCGGCCTCCGCCGTCACGCGGGATGGGAACAGCGACGCGGCGTCCCGGAGATATTCGAGCGCCGGGTTATCCGCGATCATGCGCTCCGCCTGGCGGCGGCCGGCCTCCCAGAGGGCCCAGTGCGTCACGCCGACGCCGTCGATGCGGTCCACCAGCTCCCGGAGGTCCCGCGACATGGCTTCCACCGTCTGGTAACGCCGGGCAGGCAGCGCAGCCAGGCCGCGGGCAAGCACCTGCCGCGTCCAGGCGCGCACGGTTTCCGGCGCGTCCCGCAGGCACGCGCACTGTCCGACCTCCGGCGGGATCCCCCGGATCATCTGGATCGGCGTCATGGGTGCGCCGCTGAGCATGCGGTAAAACACGGCGGACGCCGAATACAGGTCCGTCGCCAGGCTGATCGCCGCCGTCCTGCCCGACCGTACCTCCGGGGCGGTATAGCCCTGCTTGACGCTGTAGACCGCGCCGTCATTCGCACGGGCTTCCGCCACCGTCATGCAGCTGTTGTAATCGATCAGCAGCGCGCGCTCCCGCTCGCCCTCG
>CACXEB010000211.1 GCA_902766515.1 uncultured Eubacteriales bacterium | reverse complement strand
GTCGCCCGTGGCATAGACGGACACGCCGTCGGACAGGGTGATCAGCCAGCCGACGCAGACCCGGATGTCATGGTTGCGGTTGTTGCCGGCCTGCACCGCTTCGACGGTCGCATAGCCCAGGTCATAGGTCCTGTACACGCCGTCGGACAGCGCGTCCGTGTTGGTGATGACCTGGCAGCCCTCATTGCGGTTCTGGATCAGGCGCACCGCGTTGTGGTCCTGGTGCCCGTGCGATACCAGGATCAGATCGGCCGGCAGGTCATAGCCCTCGCCCGCGTAGGGATCGACGTAGATGACCTTGCCTTCGGCGGTCACGATCCGGAGGCTGCCGTGCCCCTGGTACAGGAGGCGGGCGCCGGACGGAGGATCTTCCGCCGCGGCGGCGGCGTAGGCCAGGCACAGGGAAAGGGACAGCAGGATGGAGAGCAGCTTTTTCATGGGGAGACCTCCTTTCAGGTTCAATGGTGTCAGGGCGTGGGGCACGGGAGAAAAAAGCTTCACGGAATGCAGGGGGAATGCCGCAGTCCCGGTATGTCCGGATCTCCCGGTCATTCGGCCTCCTGCGCCGGTTTTCCGCATTTCCCGCAGTCGCTGCAGCCGTTGCACACCAGCCGCATGGAACACTCGCGGCAGTTCTCACGGTAGTGCTTTTTGTACAGCTGGTCCTCCGGGACGGGCAGGCCCCAGCTGTCGACCAGGCGGAAGCGCATCGGCCGGCCTTCATGATTCATGTGGGAGCGGAACGCCTGGACGGTCTGTAGCCGTTTGTCGTTCAGCGTGTACTGCTTCCCGTCCTTGATGAACACCGTGCCGGTTTCAAGGAAGCAGAACGTGATGTCGCGGGACACACATTCTTCGCGGAGGGCCTGTACCCACTCGAAATGGCAGGGACGGCGGCCGCCGTAGTTTTCACCGCCGCACAGCACCTGTTCGATCTGCCCGCTGTCCAGGCAGGCGCCCAGGCGGACCGGGCCGATCAGGGGCGTGCAGCTCACGCCCTTGTGTTTGAAGGGCAGGCTGAGCAGCAGGGGGACGCGCTCGTCCGCCCGCCGCTGGTTTTCGCAGGTCACGTTGAAAAACACGTTGTCCCAGCCGTCTCCCCAGTCCGCGGGCAGGCAGTCCGCGACCCGCTGGGGGCGCTTGGTCAGCAGGTAAAAGATGACGTCGCTCCGGGCGCGGATGATGTCCCACGCGGCGCCCCGCCACGGGTCCGCCTGCTCGAGGAAAAAGTCCGACGTCATGCAGACGCTGATCTTCTCGCCGCTTTGGATCCTGTACCGGCCCTTCCGGTCCCGGGACAAAGGGTAAGCGGCGTTGGCCGTCGGCCGGATCTCCGCGCCGTCCCGGTCACGCATCCGGTCCAGAAAATACATGTAGCAGTTTTCGCAGCCTTCGCTGCATTTGACACATCCGTGCCAGGGATTCCATATATCGTGCATCGTGAGCGATCCCGTATCGGTGATTGGAAGAAGACGGAAAATGTACTGTCTCCACAGGACGATTATAGCACAGCACCCGGCGGTGACGCAAGCGGACCGCGGAAAACAATGGCTTTTTGGGGGCTTTTATGGTATAGTATGCGGACGGGCGCTGTACGCGTGTACGCGTTTTTGGGCCCGGAAGTTGTCTATAGGAAAGGGGGAACGGACAGGTGGACATCCTCGCGTTCTGGCGGGCGGTGATTGAACAGCGGCGGGAAGCGCTGCCGGCGTATTTTGCGCCGGACGCGGTGATCCGCTGGCATTGCACCAATGAGCAGTTTACCGTGGCGGAATACATCCGGGCGAACTGCGACTATCCCGGCGAATGGATGGGGACGGTCGAGCGGATCGACAGCACGGAAAACGGATATGTCACGGCGGTCCGCGTGTACCCGCCGGACCGGTCCGCCGCGTACCACGCCGTCAGCTTCATGACTATGAAGGATGACCGGATCGCCGCCCTGGACGAGTACTGGGCGGACGACGGGGAAGCGCCCGATTGGCGGAAACAGATGCATCTCGGCAGGCCGATCC
>CACXEB010000210.1 GCA_902766515.1 uncultured Eubacteriales bacterium | reverse complement strand
TCCGATCCGGCCGGATCACCCCAGTCCTGATGGGAGGCTTACATGCTGAGATTGAAACGTTTCCTGGCGATCTGCCTGCTCCTGCTGCTGTGCTTCTCAGCGGCTGCGGCGGAGGATTGCGTGGACGTTACCCTGAACCGCGGAGAACATTGGACCGTGCCGGCGGACCGGCTGGGCGCGTGCGAGCTGTCCGACAGCGCCGTGCTCGCCTTTGAGGACGGCGAGCTGATCGGTCTCAGACCGGGCCGCGCGGAGGCCCGCTTTACGGGTGAACGCACGACCGTCTTCCGGGTGCTGGTGCTGTACCAGGCGGCGGAGACGGCGGCGGAGGAGCCCGTGCCGGAGACCCATCCCGATTACCGGTTTTTTGCCGTTTCGGACGACGTGGAGGAAACGGACGATCCCGCCGGAGCGGGGGAGGATACGGACCTGACGGACGGCGAACCGGCCGCCGGGGAGGATGAGGCGCCGGAGGCGGCGCCCGAAACAACGGATCAAGCAACGGATCAGGCAGCGGACCAGGCACCGGAAACAGCACCCGGACCGGAAGCGCCGGCGGCGGAGGATCCCCTGGAAGCCGCCGATCCGGCGGACCTCACCGTCCAGGCCTATGACCGGACGCAGGTGCCTGAACCGATCAACACGGTGATCGATTTCGCGATCAACGAGTGGCGGGAAGCGGCCAACAAGACCTTCTCCCGCAAGGGCAGCAAAAACAAGTATTCCTATTGGCAGTGCGGCAAGGGGCCCAAGTGCGATATCGGCTGGTGCGGCGCGTTTCTGGGCTATGTCTTCGATACCTGCGGCATCCCGATGGACGAGCCGACCAAGTCGGTGCCCCATGACGGCGGCGAGCCCTGGTCCGTCCGCGCCGCGGGCGTCGGCAAGATCAACAAGGGCTTTGAAAAGATGGGCCGCCTGGCCGTGGATGCGGACAACCGCCTGCTGGCGCCGCCCCGGCCCGGGTACCTGGTGGTGTACGGCGAGTTCCAGCGGAACAAAATTACCTACGGCTACAAGCATATCGGCCTGGTGACCGACGTGGACGAGCTCGGGGACGGGCGGTACCTGCTCAAGACCGTGGAAGGCAACATGTCCAACCGCATCAAGCGCTACTGCTATGTGTACGATCCCGCCCAGCCGATCAAAAACACGGCGCCCTGCCCGGAGGAATACCGGGTCAACGACGGCGAGATCAACGATTACGAGCACATCAAAACCTGGCGGATCACCACCTTCTGCCAGACCTGGTATTAACGGAGGAGCTGATCGACATGCGTTACGTATCCACACGCGGCAGTGCGGCCGTGTCCGCCGCGCAGGCGATCCTGAACGGTCTGAGCCCGGACGGCGGCCTGTACGTGCCCGAGACCATCCCCGCCGCGCCGGCGTCCTGGACGGACCCGGCGGTGGACTGGAGCTACCAGGCGCTGGCTGCGGAGGTGCTGAACCTGTACTTTCCCGAGCTGGGGGCTGACGAGCTCCGGCAGATGTGCGCGGAGGCCTACGCGTCCTTTACGGCGCCTGAGGTCACGCCTGTCCGCGCCCTTGACGGGGATACGTGGCTGCTGGAATTGTACCACGGCCCGACGCTCGCCTTCAAGGACGTGGCGCTGCAGCTGCTGCCGCGCCTGATCGTCCGCGCCGCCCGGCTGGCCGGCGAAAAGCGGACCATCCACATCCTGACCGCCACCTCCGGCGACACGGGCAAGGCGGCTCTGGAGGGCTTCCGCGACGTGGCCGGCACGGCCTGCACCGTGTTCTATCCGCACGGCGGGGTCAGCGACCTGCAGTACCGGCAGATGGCGACCTCCCGGGGCGGCAACGTGCAGGTGGTCGCGGTGGAGGGCAACTTTGACGACGCGCAGACCGGGGTCAAGCAGCTGTTCGCCAGCCAGGCGTTCCGCGCAAAGCTGGACAGCCTGGGACGCCTCCCCTCGTCCGCCAACAGCATCAACATCGGCCGGCTGGTGCCCCAGATCGTGTACTACTTCTGGGCCTACCGGTCGCTGCGCCGGGCAGGCAGCCTGCAGGCGGGCGAGCCGCTGGATATCTGCGTGCCGACGGGCAATTTCGGCGACATCCTGGCCGCCTGGTACGCGAAGCGCATGGGCCTGCCCGTCGGGCGGCTGATCTGCGCTTCCAACCGCAACCGGGTGCTGACGGACTTCCTGACCACGGGCGTTTACGACATCAACCGTCCCTTCCACAAGACGATTTCGCCCTCGATGGACATCCTGATCTCGTCCAACCTGGAGCGGCTGCTGTTTGAGCTCTGCGGCCGCGACGCCGCGCAGGTCAGCGCGTGGATGGGACAGCTCCGCGGGACGGGCCGCTTCGCGCCGGACGGGGCCCTGCTGGGCCGGCTCCAGGCGGAGTTTGCCGCCGGGACCGCGGACGATGAGGAGACCCGCGAGGCGATCCGGAGTACTTTCGCGCGCTGCGGGGCCCTGACCGATCCGCATACGGCCGTCGGCCTGTCCGTGCTGGCCGCCCTGCGCGGCCGGGAGGCGGACCGCCGCCCGACGCTGGTCAACGCCACCGCCAGTCCGTACAAGTTTGTGACCGACGTGTCGGAAGCGCTGGGCCTGGCCGTGACCGGACAGGTCTTTGAGGATGCGCGGGCGCTGGCGGCCCGCACGGCCACGGCGGTCCCGGACGCCATCAGCGCGCTGGAGACCGCGGACATCCGCCACCGGACCGTCGTCCCGCCCACGGGGATGGGAGACGCGGTCCTCAACGCCATACAGGCCTGATGGAAAAGGGGGATCACCATGCTGCATGACCACATCTTTTTAGTCGGCATGGCCGGGTGCGGGAAGACCAGCCTGGGCCAGCGGCTGGCCGCGTCGATGGGCATGACCTTCGTGGACACGGACCAGCGGATCAGCGACATCCTGTCGATGTCGGTCAACGATATCTACGCGACTCTGGGCGAGGATTTCTTCCGGATCGCGGAGACCGCGGTGCTCGCGGAGCTGGCCGGCGTCCAGCCCTGCGTGGTCTCCACCGGGGAGGGAACCGTCCTGGTCAAGGAAAACATCGCCCTGATGCAGAACCACGGCACGATCATCTTCATCGACAGGCCGCTGGACCAGATCCTGTCGGACATCAAGATGGACCGGCGGCCCACCCTGCGGGGCGGGACGCACGAGGACGTGATCTACCAGTACAGCGCGCGCATCGGCTATTACCGCTCCGCGGCGGACTACCGGCTGGACAATTCCCATGGGTTCCAGACCGGCCTGTACGCCCTGCATGAACTGGTGGCGCGGCTGGCGGCCTGACGGAGGAGGAGCGGCATGAAATGCCCGACGTGCGGCTGCTTTGAAAACAAGGTGACCGATTCCCGGCCCGTCGAGGACGGGCTGAGCATCCGGCGCCGGCGGGAATGCCTGCAGTGCGGCCGGCGGTTTACGACCTACGAGACCCTGGAGCAGCAGCCCCTGCTGGTCGTCAAGAAGGACCAGTCCCGGGAGCTGTTCAACGCGGAAAAGCTGCGTGGCGGCATCATCGCGGCCTGCCACAAGCGCCCTGTGTCCGCGGCGCAGATCGACGCCATCGTCACCCGGGTCGAGCAGCAGGCCTACAACAGCCTGCAGGAGGAGATCACCACCCGCAGCATCGGGGAAATGGTCATGCAGGAGCTCAGAACCCTGGATGAGGTTGCCTACATCCGTTTTGCCTCTGTCTACCGGCAGTTCACGGACCTGTCCACCTTCCTGACAGAGATGCACAAGCTGCTGGACGAACGGGAAGAAAAACCTTGACCGAAAGGGGGATTTGCATCCCCCCTTCGGGACCCCCCTCAGATTGACCTGTCGCCCCGTTGGGGCTCCCGGGCGGCAAATCTGCAAGGACGAAATCGCTGACGCGATTTCGTCCTCGCACCGTACATGCCGCTGCTGCGGATTACAGTCGGAGGGTGCCCCTCCGACACCTCCCCCG
>CACXEB010000209.1 GCA_902766515.1 uncultured Eubacteriales bacterium | reverse complement strand
TGCCCCTGCTGCGGCGGCGACGCCAAGCGCGAAACGGACACCATGCCCCAGTGGGCCGGCTCGTCCTGGTACTTCCTGCGCTATTGCGATCCGCACAACCGTGAGGCGTTTGCGAGCCAGGAAGCCCTCGACTACTGGATGCCCGTGGACTGGTACAACGGCGGCATGGAGCACACAACCCTGCACCTGCTGTACAGCCGGTTCTGGCACCTCTTCCTCCATGATCTGGGCCTGGTCAGCGCTCCCGAACCGTATCAGAAGCGTACCAGCCACGGCATGATCCTGGGTGAAAACGGGGAAAAAATGTCGAAATCCCGCGGCAACGTCATCAATCCGGATGATATGGTCGCGGAGATCGGCGCGGACGCGTTCCGCATGTACGAAATGTTCATGGGCGCGTTTGACCAGGCGATCCCGTGGTCGACGAACGGCGCCCGCGGCTGCCGCAAATTCCTGGACCGCGTATGGCGGCTACAGGAGCTGCTGACCGACGATGAGGACATTTCCAGGGACATGCTCGTCCCGGTGCACCAGACGATCAAGAAGGTCAGCGAAGACTACGAGGCCATGAAATTCAACACCGCGATCGCCCAGCTGATGACCCTGGTGAATACCGTCTATCAGAAGGGATCCGTCACCCGCGGTGAATTCCGGATGATCCTGCTCCTGCTCTCCCCCGTCAGCCCCCACATCTGCGAAGAGATCTGGGAGCGCTGCGGCTTTGGCGCGCCGGTGCACCATCAGCCCTGGCCCGCCTGGGACGACCGGTACCTGGTCGCGGACAGCATTGAAATCGCGATCCAGATCAACGGCAAGGTCCGCGGACGCATCATGACGCCCAGCGATATGAGCCGTGAGGAAGGCCTCCAGACGCTCCCCGCGCGGGAGGAGGTACAGAAGCTGATCGCCGGGAAACAGATCGTCAAAACCGTATTTGTCCCCGGGCGGCTGCTGAATATCGTTGTCAAATAACCCTTCCCGATGGCTGCCCTCCGCGCGGGGGCAGCCATTTTACTTTATATTGGCAGGTGATTTGTATTGCCGGATAAGAGCGTATTCCTTGACAAGCTCAAAGAGGCTGTGGGCGCGGTGCTTCCGATCGTCCTGCTCGTGGCCTTTCTCAGCTGTTTCTGGATCCCCCTCCAGACGGACCTGATGCTGGCCTACCTGATCGGCGCCCTGTTCCTGATCATCGGCATGGCGCTGTTCACGGTCGGTTCAGAGATTTCCATGTCACAAATCGGCACGCACATCGGCGGCGCGCTGACACGCAGCCGCAATCCGGTCCTGATACTGGTGGTCAGCTTCCTGCTCGGCGTGGCCATTACGGTCTCCGAACCGGACCTGCAGGTGCTGGCGGCCAACGTGCCGGCCATCAACACCCTCGTCCTGATCATCGTGGTATCCGTGGGCGTCGGTCTCTTCCTGATGCTGAGCATGGCCCGCATCCTTTATTCATACTCGCTCCGGTGGCTGCTCGTCGGGTTTTATCTGCTGATCTTCCTCCTGGCCCTCCTGGCGGATCAAAACTATATTTCCGTTTCCTTCGACGCCGGCGGCGTCACGACCGGACCAATGACTGTCCCGTTCATCATGGCGCTGGGCATCGGCGTAGCCGCCACGCGCAGCGACGCCAGGGCCCAGCAGGACAGCTTCGGGCTCATCGGTCTTTGCTCCGTCGGCCCCGTCCTGGCCGTCCTGATCCTGAGCTTCATTTACCAGCGCGGAGCGACGGACAGCAATACGGTTACCCAGCCCGCAGTCTCCTACCAGGATACCGTTGCCCTGGGACACGGCTACCTGGAAGCGATCCCCGATACCCTGCGCGAAGTCTCCATGGCCATGCTGCCGATCGTCATCTTCTTCCTGATTTTCCAGGTGGTGACGCTCCGCCTGCGGCGTAGGCCGTTTTTCCGGATCTTTATGGGCCTGGTGTTGACGCTTGCAGGGCTGCTGCTTTTCCTGACGGGCGTCAACGTCGGCTTTTCGCCGTTAGGCTACATGCTGGGCTACCAGATGGCCGATTCGCAATGGCGCTTCCTGCTGATCCCTGTCAGCGCCATCATGGGCTGGCTGATCATCAACGCGGAACCGGCGGTCCATGTGCTGAACAAGCAGGTGGAAGAGCTCAGCGGCGGCGCGATTTCCGCCAAGGCCATGGGATTCAGCCTGTCCATCGGCGTCGGCGCCGCCATGGGGCTCAGCGCGGTACGCGCGCTGAGCGGCATCTCCATCTTCTGGTTTATCGTTCCCGGTTATGCCCTCGCCCTGGTGCTCGCGTTCCTGGTGCCGAGCAACTTCACCGCCATCGCGTTCGACTCGGGCGGTGTGGCCAGCGGTCCCCTCACCGCGGCGTTTATGCTGCCGTTCGTGATGGGCACCGTGGTCGCGCTGGACGGCAACGTGATGACGGACGCGTTCGGCCTGGTTGCCCTGGTCGCGATGATGCCGCTGATCACAGTGCAGATCATGGGCGTCATTTCCGTCCTCGTATCCAGGCGCGCGGCTCGGCGGGCCCGGCTGGAAGCGGTCCCCGAAGCGAACGACGTCATCGAGCTGTGGGAGGTGTAACGGATGCAGTTGAATTATGTGATGGCCATCCTGGACCGTGACAAGCGGGATCAATGGACCGGTATCCTGAAATCGCTGAATCTGCAGGTATCCCTGACCATGCTCGGTCACGGCACCGCGACGAGGGAATACCTGACGCTGAGGGGACTGTCCCCCACCGAAAAAGCGATCATCGCGACCGTGGCCGATTCGGAACGCACTAAGCAGCTCATCCGGCAGACCATGCTCAAAATGTTCCTGGATATTCCGGGAAACGGCATCATGATGGCGATTCCCGTAAAAAGCGTAGGAGGTGCGAATACCTTGTCCTTACTGACTGATCAGCAGACGCCTCAACCCGGCAGACCGGACCTCAAATTCGATTATGAATTGATCTATGTGATCCTGAATGAAGGATATTCGGATGATGTGATGGACGCCGCCAGGCCCGCCGGCGCGCGCGGAGGCACCGTCGTGACCGCCAAGGGCACCGGCATCCATCAGGGCCAGAAGTTCAAGGGGCTGACATTGGCCAGTGAGAAGGAGATCGTCCTGATCCTCGCGAAGGCTTCCAACAAAGCTGAAATCATGCGCGCCATCATGGAAAAGGCCGGCCCCGAATCGCCGGCCGGTGCGATCTGCTTCTCCCTCCCTGTGACGCAGGTCGCCGGCCTCCGCATGCTGGAACAGGACGAAGAAGAAACCACAGCAGAATGAATATCATCCCAGGCAAAAGAAGAAGCTGATCCTTCGAATTGAGGGATCAGCTTCTTGCTGTACGATCGGATTATCGTTTATTCTTCTTCGCGTGCTTTTTGACCAGCGCTTCGGCCAGCTCATATTCCTCCGGCGGGATCCGGAGGATGAACGGAGCCAGGTGCGGCACGCGGTAGAGGCGGATCGTGCCGGTGGACGGCGAACAGCGGATCTCATTGATATCCCGCCAGTGCAGGAAACGCTCTTCCGCTTTCACATACTTCGTACCATCCCGGGAAGGCGTTGCCGATTTCATGGAAATGCGCTGCAGGCGCGCCAGGGCATGTACAGGCGAGGCGCGGTACCAGACCTGCATGTGCGCCCCGTCCATATCAAGGATGTACCGGATCTCTTCCCTGCCCTGCAGGGAAAAGGCCGCCAGGCACAGCAGCAGGCCGATGACGCCGGCGATCGCCACGCCGGAGATGAGTGAACTCATAGACCCCGCGAAGCGATTGGCGGTGGTATTCATCCGCTCGATCAGCAGCAGGCTGATCAGGAGGATGATGACCACCCATAACAGCGCCGCGACGCCGCTGCGCCACGCGCTGCCGTCCGCGCCGGGCACCCGGATGGTGTGCCAGACATCCCGCGTGCTGGAAGCGGTGGCGCGTTTGCCGCATTGCTGGCAAACGCTGCCCTCGCTCTCCATCTTGCACTTCTTACAGTAAGATACGATCATTGATCAAAGCAAACGACCTTTGCAAAGTCCTCTGCCTTCAAAGAAGCGCCGCCGATCAGGCCGCCGTCGATTTCAGGCTGCGCCATGAGGCCCTTCACGTTGGAAGGCTTCATGCTGCCGCCGTACTGGATGCGGACCTTGTTCGCCGTGCCCTTGCCATACTTCCGCGCAAGCGCCTGGCGGATCACGCCGATCGTCTCGTTGGCCTGCTCGTCCGTGGCCGTCAGGCCGGTGCCGATGGCCCAGACCGGCTCATAGGCGATGATTATCTTTTCGACCTGCTTTTTGTCCAGCCCGGTCAGCGCGATCAGGGTCTGGTATTCCACCAGCGCGTCCGTATAACCAGCTTCGCGCTCTTCCTTCTTCTCGCCGACACAGAGGATCACCTTCAGGCCGGCCGCGACCGCCGCTTTCACGCGCTGGTTGACGGTGGCGTCCGTCTCGCCGAAGTACTGGCGCCGCTCGCTGTGACCGATGATCACATACTCCGCGCCGCTCTTGACCAGCATATCGGCAGACAGCTCGCCGGTATAGGCGCCGCTGGCCGCAAAGTGGACATTCTGGGCGCCCACATGGATATTGCTGCCTTTGACGGCCGCTTTCACCGGCTGGATGTCCACGGCGGGCACGCATACCACCACGTCGCAGGCGGCGTCCTTGACAAGGGGTTTCAGGGCATTGACCAGTTCGACCGCCTCGTCGGGGGTCTTGTTCATTTTCCAGTTGCCCGCAATAATCGGTTTACGCATATACGCTGTCCTTCCTTATTTTTCATCCAGGCACGCGACGCCGGGCAGGATCTTGCCTTCCAGGTACTCCAGGGAAGCGCCGCCGCCGGTGGAGATGTGCGTCATCTTGTCAGCCAGGCCCATCTGCTCCACGGCCGCCGCGGAATCGCCGCCGCCGATGATGGTCACGGCCTCGCTCTCGGCCAGGGCCTTCGCCACGGCCAGGGTGCCCGCCGCCAGGGTCGGGTTCTCAAAGACGCCCATGGGCCCGTTCCAGATGACGGTCTTCGCGCCCTTTACGGCTTCCGCGTACAGCGCGGCGCTCTTCGGGCCGATGTCGCAGCCCTCCATGTCCGCCGGGATCTTGTCCGCGTCGACGACGACGGTATCCACCGGGGCGTCGATCGGATCCGGGAAGGCCTTCACGCAGACGGTGTCGAC
>CACXEB010000208.1 GCA_902766515.1 uncultured Eubacteriales bacterium | reverse complement strand
CGAAGCGCCCGCCGACGAAGCCGCTCCCGAGGAAGCCGAAGCGCCTGCTGAAGAAGCCGCTGAATAAGCAGCTGAGCCGGGTTTTCCCCCGCAATCCGTTCCGCACCGGGTTGCGGGGTTTCATTTTCGCCGAAGAGGCGGTTGAAAGCGCCCGGAAAATCTGTTATACTGAATGCCCGCTCAATGTAACCTTTTCGCGGCTTCATGGATATTACCGGTGAATACGGTTTTGGATCGCGGCCGTATTCGGGCGTCAGGGGCACAAGCCCGGCGCTCCCTGGCCGGCTGTCGGGGGGTGTTTCGAATCAACGGCACAAGAATGACCGACGCGGAGCTGACGTCCGCCTATCATACGTATTGCGATATGGTTTACCGGATTGCGTATGTGCAGACGAAAAGCCAGGCGCAGGCGGAGGATATCCAGCAGGATGTATTTCTGGCGCTGGTCCGCTATTCTGACCGCATCCGCAGCGAAGAGCACCTGAAGGCCTGGCTGATCCGCGTCACCCAGAACGCATGCAGGAAGCATTTTCGGAGCCTGTGGTTCAAGCTCACCGTGCTGTTTGACGACACGCGACTGAAGGAGCAGGAACAGGACGGCATGCCTTCCGCGCTCTCCGCTCCCGGGATGGAGGAAGCGGATGCCGGATCCGACGATATCGAGCTGATGCAGGAAGCCGTCGAGTCCCTGCCGGACAGCTACCGGTCCATCATCCACCTGTTTTATTACGAAGATATGTCCGTCCGTGAAATTTCCCGGGCGCTGGGCATCAGCGAGCAGAACGTCAAAACGCGGCTCTCCAGAGCCCGTGACAGAATCAGACAGCAATGGGGGGATCAGAAAGCATGAAAAATACTGCCTATCGTCAGCAGATGGACCAGATGCATGTCCCGAAGGCCCGGTCGGACGAAACACTTCGGCGGATGCTGGAAGAGAATCAGCGGCTCCGCCGGTCGGAAGCCCGCGGGAAAGCTCCCCTGCTCCGGCGCATTCCCCTGTACGCCGCCGCTGCGGCGGCCTGCCTCCTGCTGGTCTTCTTCGGGGTCCGGCAGTTCCGGCCGACCGCCTATCCCGCCGTCCGCATGGCGGATCTGAACGGCATCCATGAAACGTTCCCGCAGTCGGATACCCTCAGCTTCCGCGAGGCGTTCGGCCCGGACGCAGACCGCCTGTTCAGCGGCTGGACGATCGATCATGATTCCGCCCGGCGGCTGTCTGTGGAGGATCCGGACCGATACCAGGCCCAGATGACCCTCCGCGCGAACGGCAGTGAGCTGCAGGCGGTCGTGTCGGACACGGAGCCGCAGCTGTTGACCCACCTGAAAAGCGTCTCCCGCCCGTCAGATGACCAGATTTACTTTGCCAGGGACGACGATACGCATACCCTGTACGCTGTGTTTGAATCCTTCAGCCTGTATGTGACGCTTTCATCCGACAGCATGCAGCAGGCCGCGTTTGAAGCGGCGGTCAGAAGCATCAAGAAATAACCGGAGGTCAGTCCTATGGAGCTCAGCCGTTTGGATACCGAAAAAAGAAATCCCCTTTCCGAGCACATCGACCGCATGTCCACGCTGGAAATGGTCACCCTGATCAACGGGGAGGACCACCGCTGCGCCGAAGCGGTGCAGGCGGTCCTGCCGGAGATCGCCAGGTCGATCGACCTGATTGACGCGCAGATGCAAAAAGGCGGCCGGCTGTTCTATGCCGGCGCGGGCACATCCGGACGCCTGGGCGTGCTGGACGCAGCGGAATGTCCGCCGACCTACGGCGTCGACCCCGGCCTGGTCGTGGCGCTGATCGCCGGCGGGGACAGTGCGTTCATCCGCGCTGTGGAAGGCGCGGAGGACAGCTTCACCCTGGGTGAAAGCGACCTGAAGGCACACAATTTCAGCGCCGCTGACGCGCTCGTGGGCATTGCCGCAAGCGGACGGACCCCCTATGTCATCGGGGCGATGGACTACGCGCGCTCCGTCGGCGCGCCCGTGATGGCGCTGACCTGCTGCACCGACAGCGAGATGTCCAGGCATGCGGATGTGACCATGGCGCCCATTCCCGGCCCGGAGGTCATCACCGGCTCCTCAAGGATGAAGAGCGGCACCTGCCAGAAGCTGGTGCTGAACATGATTTCCACCTGCGTCATGGTGAAAGCCGGCAAGGTATACGGCAACCTGATGGTCGATGTGAAAGCGACCAACGAGAAGCTGGTCAACCGCGCCCTGCGGATCGTCACCACCGCGGCCGGCGTGACGCAGGACGAAGCCCGCGCGGCGCTGGACCAGTGCAGATGGTCGTGCAAGACGGCCATCGTCATGCTGCTGCTGGGCGTGGACGCCGCGCAGGCGGCAGCAGCGCTGCAGCGGTCCAGGGGACACATCGCACAGACCCTGAATTCAGAAAGCAGGTGACTTCTTCATGATCTACGCGGGCTGGGACGGCGGCGGTACCAAAACCGCCGTCTGCATTCTGGATGAAACCGGCAAATTGATAGTCGAAGCAGACTTCGGTCCGCTGAATCCGAACGGCTCCGATCCCGCGGCGGTCCGCGATACGGTACGCACCGCGGTGAAATTCATGGCCGATTGCCGTCAGGAAGGCCTGGACGGATGCGGCGGCCTGGCGATCGGCATGGCCGGCTTCAGCAACCGGGACTCGGTATGTTTTGTGCAGAACGCGCTGGCGGAAGCCGGATATCATGGCAAGCTCCACATCACCGGCGACCAGGAAATCGCCCTGAACGGCGCCATCTCCGGCGCCGGGGCCGTGCTGATCGCCGGTACAGGTTCTGTCTGCTGCGGCCGGAACACCGACGGAGAGATTTTCCGGACCGGCGGCTTTGGGTACCTGATCGACGATCCGGGCAGCGGATACGCGATCGGACGGGACATCATGACCGCGGTCGTGCGTGCCGCGGACGGCCGCGGTCCGCAGACCTGCCTGACCGGCCTGCTGTACCACGAACTGGAGATCGAGGATACCCGCGGGCTGATCCGCTGGCTGTACGCGCCGGCCACCAACAAGCGCTCCGTCGCGGCGCTTGCACGGCTGCTGCAGCCCGCCTGTGAACAGGGTGACCCGGCCGCCTGCGCGATCGCTGAAAAGGCAGCCGACGGACTGTATGAGCTGTCGGCTGCCCTTTGGCATCATTTTGACCTGCGCGGCGGGGAGCTTGCCCTCGCCGGCGGTATTCTGTCGCATTACCCGATGGTCCGCGCCGGCGTCATCTCCCGGATGCGCGCCCAGTGGCCGGACATCGATATCCATGACCCGCTGTATCCGCCTTCCCGCGGCGCGGCCATGATGGCGTTAAGCCTGTTCTGACCCTTTGCAGAAACGGACGAGGGCGTTCACGGCCAGCTCGTCATACTGCCAGGCGCAGATCTTCCAGACCGTATCCGGCAGCGCGTCCAGCATGCGGGGCGTATACAGCGCAACCGCCGTCACCTGCGCGCCGGTCTCCGCCAGTCGGCCAACGGCTTCGATCACCTTCGGCGCGTCCGGATGCCGGCCCAGGAAGACGACCGCCTTCCCCGGCACCGTCTGCGGCGCTTCCGCCAGGTACCGCGCGCCTGTCTCCCGGGCAAAAATCGCTGCGGCGTCCAGCGGCAGGTCGTCGTTCACCAGCGCATTCTGCCGCGCAGGCGTCCCGAACACCGCTGTCTCCGCGTCCACCTTCGGCAGCGGCTGTCCTTGCGGACAGTGCAGCAGCCGGACGGACGCCGTCATGATCTCCTGAAGCGCCGCCCGCTGTGCCCCGGTGACCAGCGGCCTGCCGTCCGTTTCCGAAAACGGCGGCAGTTTTTGTTTTGCGCCGGCGATGCGCTCAAAGCTGCGGGTCAGGTTTTCCTCGCTGATCGCGTCCTCGGCGTACGCTGCCTCGATATGGCTGATCGTCGACACCGCCTGCGCCGCGGAATGGCAGACCAGCGCGATGTCCACACCAGCATTCAGCGCCCTGAGCACGCCGTCCTCGACGCCGTACAGCGCCATCACGGCATTCATCTCCATCCCATCGCTGACGATCAGCCCGTCAAAGCCCATTTCCTCCCTCAGGAGCCCGGTCATTACGGCCTTCGATACGGTGGATGGCACGCGCGCCGGATCCACCGCCGGGAAGACGACGTGCGCGGACATGATCGCCTCAATGCCTTCGCTGATGGCCGCGGCGAAGGGCACCAGCTCGTTGCGGCGCATCTCCTCCAGCGATTTGTTGACGATCGGCAGCGCGAGATGGGAATCCACCGCCGTATCGCCATGGCCCGGAAAATGCTTGCCGCACGCGATCACGCCGGCTTCCCGGAGGCCGCGGATGTATGCACGCCCGAATCGCGCCGTCTTTTCCGGATCGGCCGCGAAGCAGCGGTTGCCGCAGACCATGTTGTCCGGATTTGTGAAGCAGTCCAGTACGGGGGCCAGGTTGAAATTGATCCCGAGCGTCCGCAGCTGCGTGCCGATCAGGCGGCCGATCCTGTACGCATTCTCCGGATCATCCGTCGCCCCGATCGCCATCGCGCACGGAGTCTGGGCGGTGATGTGCGCCAAGCGCGAAACGCTGCCGCATTCCTCATCGATCATGATGAACGGCTCCAGGCCGGTTTCCCGGAGGATCAGCTCCCGCAGATCGGCGCACAGCCGCTGCAGCTGTCCGGCGGAGGCCACATTCCGCCGGAACAGGATCACGTTGCCCACCTTGTATTCGCGGATCAGCTGCGCGTATTCGTCCGGGATCACCGGGCCGTCAAAGCCCACGCTCAGCCGCTGGCCGAGATATTTCCTCAAAAGTTGCCGGTCCATGTCCTCTGCCGCCCTCCTTACGTCTTTGCGTCCTTCCGGGAAAACCGGGTCATCCGACTGTAAGCCGTCTGCCTGGGGGCACTGTCGGGGATCGGGATCGCGCCGACCGCGCCGCGGTAGAATCCCTGCGCTTCATCGCACCAGCCGATGACGGCATAGCCATAGCCCGCCTCCCGCATGCCATGCAGGCAGCGGATCAGCAGGGCGCGCCCGATGCCGCCGCCCCGTTCGTCATCCGCGACGCCGATCGGACCAAAGTATCCGCGCGCGGTCGCGTCATAGCAGGCGAACCCGATGATCGCGCCGTCCCGCTGGGCAATAAAGCACGTCGGCGGCTGCTGGCAGAGCGCCGCGGTGCATTCCGAAACCCAGCCTTCGCTGAATACCGCGCCGACCCAGTCGAGCACCTTTTTTCCGTCGGGAGGCAGCACACGCATGATACGGACGCCCTCCACCGCCGTTTCCTCAGGCAGCGCATACAGATTGACCAGCATATCCATGGCTTGTTTTCTTCCTTTCTGTCTTCTGTCCTCTGTCCGGTGTCAGAGCCGGCGTCATGCGTCCGGCATCCATACAGCTTTTACAATACGATCACAGCGTCCGCGTCCGGCAGGTCACGGTGACGTTCCAGCAGCGGGTCGATAGCCTGCTCGATATAGACTTCGGTCTGTTCTTTTGCCATCCCGATGAACTCCTCCGGCACGACGCATGCCTGGATCGCTTCCTTATCAAGCGGAAAGTCCGGATTCCGGGCCAGGCGTTCCAGGAGGTCGCAGGATTCACCCTCCTGCTTGACCCGCTGTCCGGCCAGCATCGCCTCCTGCCGGATGATCTCATGCAGCCGCTGGCGGTCGCCGCCCGCCTCGACCGCGCGCATCAGCAGCCCTTCGGAAGCCATAAACGGCAGCTCCGCTTCCATGTGCTTTTCGATCATCTTTTCGTTGACTGTGATCCCGTCCGTGATGTTTTCATAGAGCATCAGCACGCCATCCGCGCAGAGGAAGCCCTCCGCCATGCTGAGCCTGCGGTTGGCGCTGTCATCCAGGCTGCGCTCCAGCCACTGTTCCGCCGCGGTGGTCAGGCCGTTCTGCGCGTTGCTGATCAGGTACCTGGACAGGCCCGTCATCCGTTCCGCGCGCATCGGATTGCGCTTGTAGGGCATGGCGGACGAACCGACCTGGGTCTGCTCGAAGGGTTCTTCGAGCTCCTTGTCATGCTGCAGCAGCCGCAGGTCCACCGCGAACTTCTGCGCGGAGGCGCCGATCTGCGCCAGTGCGTTCAGGATGCGCGCGTCCTGCTTGCGCGAATATGTCTGGCCGGTGACGGGCATCGGCTCCCGGAAGCCCATCCGCTCCACGATCACACGGTCCAGCCGCGCTGCCTTCTCCGCATCGCCGTGGAACAGCTCCAGAAAGCTCGCCTGCGTGCCGGTCGTCCCCTTGCAGCCCAGCGGGCGCAGCGTATCCAGGACAAAATCCAGCTCTTCCAGGTCCAGCACAAGGTCCTGCATCCACAACGCGGCACGCTTTCCCACCGTGGTCGGCTGGGCGGGCTGGAAATGCGTATAGGCGAGCGTCGCCAGGCCGGCGTAGCGCAGCGCGAATGCGCGCAGCTGGCGCAGGACCCGGCACAGGCGGCCTTCCAGCAGCTTCAGCGCGTCACGGTAGATCATCAGGTCCGAATTATCGCCCACATAGCAGCTGGTCGCCCCGAGGTGGATGATCGGCGCCGCCAGCGGGCACTGCTCGGCGTAGGCGCGGATATGGGCCATCACGTCGTGGCGGGTCACCTTTTCGAGCTCATGGCAGCGCTGCAGGTCGATGTCCTTTTCATGCGCCCGCAATTCGCTGATCTGTTCTTCGGAGATCGGAAGGCCCATTTCCCGCTCCGCCTCCGCCAGGCTGATCCACAGCCCGCGCCACAGCGTGGCCCGGTATTCTTCGGAAAACAGCGCCTGCATCGGCGCGCTCGCGTAGCGGCGCGACAGCGGGGAAACATAAGTGGATTCTGACATGCGTTTCACCTCAACATCCAGGATGCGACTATCCTACCACAGATCGCCAGAAAAAACAATTGCCCGGAGATTGCCAAACACCGCAAAATCATGTACAATAGCAGGGCTGTCCCGCCCAGCGGGAGCAATGTGAGCGCCTGGAGGATACACGTTATGCCGGATGTACATGGTTTTCTCGAATATGCTGCCCTGTCGCCCACCGCGTTCCATGCGGTCCGCCAGGCTGAAAACCTGCTGGAAGCCAGGGGGTACCAGCGCCTTTGTGAGGCGGAGCCGTGGGCGCTTCACACCGGCGGCCGGTATTACGTGACCCGCAACGGGTCCGCCCTGATCGCCTTCCGCGTACCGGAAGGCAAGCCGGCGTCCTTCCGGATCGCCGCGTCCCATTCCGACTCTCCGACGCTGAAGCTGAAGGAGTACGCCGAGGATGCCGGCCAGGCCTATGTACGCCTGAACGTGGAGAAATACGGCGGCCTGATCCTGTCTACCTGGCTGGACCGCCCGCTATCCATCGCCGGAAGGGTGATCGTCCGCACAGCGGAGGGATTCGAAACCCGCCTGGTCGACCTGGGCCGCGACGCCGTGCTGATCCCCAACGTGCCGATCCACTTCAACAGGCAGGTCAACGACGGGTACAAGTTCAATCCGCAGGTCGACATGCTGCCGCTGTATGGCGAAGCGTCGCAGAAGGGCCGCCTGGCGCAGGAGATCGCCGCCGCGGCAGACGCGCCGGAGAAGGACATCCTCGGCAGCGACCTGTACCTGTACAGCCGGACGCCCGGCAGCGTCTGGGGCGCGGACCGGGAGTTCTTCTCCATCGGGAGGATCGACGACCTTGAGTGCGCCTGGACGTCGCTGCACGCCTTCCTGGACGCCGGGGACGCGGACGGGTTCATGCAGGTTTACAGCGTGTTTGACAACGAGGAGGTCGGCTCCGGCAGCAAGCAGGGCGCGGATTCCGCCTTCCTGCGCGATACCCTGGAACGGGCCGGCGAAGCGCTCGGCCTTTCCGGCAGCGAGATCCGCGCCGCCCTGGCCGCGGGCTTCATGGTATCGGCAGACAACGCGCACGCGGTGCACCCGAACCATCCGGAGCTGTATGACGCGCAGAACCGCGTCCGGATGAACGCCGGCATCGTGATCAAGCATGCCGCCAACCAGAAATATACCACGGACGGCGTTTCCTCCGCCCTGTTCACGGAGATCTGCGAACGCGCCCATGTGCCGTACCAGCATTTCGCCAACCGGTCGGATGTGCTCGGGGGCGGCACCCTGGGCAATCTGTCCAACCGCCATGTCTCCCTCCACACGGTCGATATCGGCCTGGCGCAGCTGGCCATGCATTCCTGCTATGAAACCGCCGGCGTGAAGGACATCCCGTATATGATCGCAGCGCTCAGAACCTTCTATGAGATGCCGCTCACCATGCGCGGGGACAGCCATTTTATTTGCTAAAAGGAGAATTGTTTTTATGCCCAACATCGCGGTGCTGATCGACGCCGAAAACGTGCTGCCAATTCACGCGGCACAGATTTTCAACCAGGCGTCCGACATCGGCACGATCATTTTCAAGGAAATCTATGGAGCAGCCCAGGCCCTGACGTCCTGGGTCGAGCCGGTCCTGCGCTACGCCATGCATCCCAACCTGACCATCAAGGCCAGCAAGGGCAAGAACACGTCCGACATCGCGCTGGTCATCGGCGCCATGGACCTGCTCGTCGGCAGGCAGGCCGACACGGTGATCATCGCTTCCAGCGACAGTGATTTTTCCGCCCTGTCCGTCCGGCTGCGCGCGGCCGGGATCGAGGTCATCGGGATGGGCACCGAAAAGGCCAACCCGCTCTGGCGCACCGCCTGCAGCCGATTTATCACCCTCGAAACACCTACCGTGGCCAAGCCAGCCGCCAAACCCGCCACACCGGCCAAGCTGGAGCCGCCTGCCATCTCCGTACCGTCCGCGGCCCCCGCCGCCGCGCCCGCCCGCGCCGCGCAGCCTGCCCAGCCGGTAAAAACGCCCGCGCCGCGCGTCGCGCCGACCCATAACGAGCGGATCGCCATCATCCGGGCCCGCATCACGGAATTGCTGCGGTCCAACAGCGGCCAGATGCTGGTCGCGACGCTGTTCCACAACCTGAACAAGCTGCCGGAATACCGGGTCGACCAGCAGGGGTCCAAGCGCAAGCCGCTCAACTACCTGACGGGAATGTTCAACGATGCCTTCTTTTTCCAGAACAGCCCGAGCGGAACGCTGATCTCCCTGACGCCCTTTGCTTCCGACAGCGAAACGCCCGCTGCGGAACCGCCCGCAGTACCGGCGGAAACCGCAGATGAAGGCAGCGCGCCACAGGATAAGCCGGACGGATCCACCCCGGAAACGGCTGAAGCTGCGGCGCCCGTGTCGGAAGCAGCCGAAACGGCCGCCGTCCCCGACATCCTGCCGGCGTCCGCTTCAGAACCATCTGAAGATCAGCCCGTCCCGGCTTCCGCGCCGAAGGGGAAAACGGCACGGCTGAATCCAAAGACACGCAAGGACGACGTGCCTGAAGCGGCAGCCGGCCAGCCGGCGCCCGCACCCGTGACTGTGGCGCCGGCGGATGGATCCTTGCAGGAGCTCGCCCTGCCCCCGCGCATCCTGAAAGCGCTGGAAGCCGCCGGCCTGAGCGCCGTCCGGGATATCGCCGCCATGAGCGAAAGCGACCTGCTGCAGATCCGCAACATCGGCGCCGCCGCCAGCAAGACCATCCTGAACGCCCTCAAGGCGTGGCAGGGCTGAATTCAATAATATGACCGCCGCCGGCAGGCATCGGAAGCCTGCCGGCGGCGGTTTTTCATGTGATTGTGTTGTTCAGGTGAATACTGACTGCCGTTTATTCCTGCCGGACGAAAACCAGGTAGCTGTCGCCGCTGCCATATTGCAGGCTGCCGTCATCCCTCAGTGTCATGGGGATGCCGCCGTAGAAGGCGATCCCCTGCATCACCATCCAGTCACGGCCGCCATCCGAGCTGACATAGATCAGTTCGCCGGTCCCGTCAGCATTCAGCGTCAGCTGCAGGTCAACAGACATCAGCGCCGGATCCAGGGTCACCGGGCCGGCCTGGATGCTGATGCCATCCCACACGCCCACGTAAGCCGCCATGGCCGGATCCATCGTCGGCGCAGGCGTTGACGTCGGTACGGGCGTCGGCACGGTGGTCGGTTCAGGCGTCGCAGTCGGCACAACAGTCGGTTCAGGCGCTGCAGTCGGGACAGCAGTCGGCTCGTGCGTCGGTTCAGGCGTCGCAGTCGGCACAGCAGTCGGCTCGGGCGTTGGTTCAGGCGTCGCTGCAGGAGCCGGCGTGACCCGGATGTCCGGCTGCTGCGGCTCGTAGGTCGCCGGGAACACGGGCATCGGCACGGGGGTCGCCGCCGGGAGGGCAGGTTCTTCCGTCGCCGCGGGACCGCGGTCCGGCTGGCGCTGCTGCGGCTCATAAGTCGCCGGGAACACCGGCGTCGGTACGGGCGTCGTCCCGGGGATCATCGGCGCTTCCGTCGCTGCCGGCTCAGGCTGTGCTTGCGCCGGATTCCCCGCACGGCCGGCCTGAATCAGCGCATCGAAGAACCGGATGACCTCCGTTTCGTTTGCATCGCGGGCGGCCACCGCCATGACGCCGTCGCGGCCATCGTACCCCATGCCATCCATCAATCCGTACAGTTGATCGGTGGGGATGCCGTACAGGCGGGTATGCGTATCCCCGGTATCATACTCAATCAGCGTTTCGCGGCCTGCATCCACATCCAGGCCGTCCAGACGGATCGTCCCGGCATCCGCAAAACCATCCAGCGCCAGGTAAGCATCATACAGCAGATACTTTTTGAACAGAACCTGCGGCACAAAAAGGATGTCCCAGTCCCCCGCTTGCATTTTCACCATGAGCGCTAAATTGGTATTATAGTCGTCGGACGTCCCCCAAATGATCTGGACATCCATCATTGCTTCCGCCCCGGGCAAAGCTTCTTCCCAAGCTGACTTCAGGAACGCTTCGGCCGTTTCCGCGGAGGCGTCGGCGCTCACGATGCAGACATTGATCCGCTTCTCCTGTGCGGGCTGCCTGTTCGTGGAGGGTTGGGGCGGCTGCGGCTCGTATGTTGCCGGGAACACTGGCGCCGGTACAGGGGTTGCTGCCGGGGCCGCTGGTTCCTCCGTCGCTGCCGGGGCACGGTCCGGCTGGCGCTGCTGCGGCTCATAGGTCGCCGGGAACACGGGCGCCGGCACAGGAGTCGCCGCCGGGGCCACCGGTTCCTCCGTCGCTGCCGGAGCGCGGTCCGGCTCCCGCTGCTGCGGTACATATGTCGCCGGGAACACGGGCGTCGGCACAGGAGTAGCCGTCGGCGCTGCCGGTTCCTCCGTTGCTGCCGGTTCCTCCGTTGCTACCGGAACCGGTTCCGGCGTCGCGACGGGCGGTTCGGGCTTCATGGCGCGCATGACCGGGGGCTCAAGCCCCAGGGTTTTCAGCTGCTCCACCGCGGCGGCCAGGTCATCGTCCGTGGCCTCCCAGGGCAGGTGTACGGCATCCACCCGCGCGCTGTCAAACGCATTCGGGGCGAACTCCGGCAGCCTGACACCGGCAAAAACCAGATTCCTAATATGTGATGAGGCAAATGCTTCGGGGCCGATGCTGGCGACCGAAGCCGGGATCGTCACCCGCGCCAGGTTGACGCGGCTCAGGACGCTGTCGCCCAGTTCCTTCAGGCCGTCCGGCAGGTCGATCCACACCAGGTTGTACATGTTCTTGAAGGCAGCGGTTCCGATGTCAGCCACGCTGTCCGGCACGATCACCCGCCAGGTATCGTCCGCATCGTCAAACGCGTAGCTGTCGATCGCCCGCACCGGTTCTCCGCCGAACGCATCCGGGATCCTGACAATGGCGTCTTTGCCGGTATACGCCTTCACCACGCCGTCACTGAACGAGAAATCCTCCTCCGGCGTCACAACGGCACGCTGCCGCGCATACTGTCCGCTCGGCTCGACGGTCAGCCCCGCCGGCAGCGCGTCAAGATACGCGTCCACCTGGTCGTTCGGCACATAGATGACCGTGTCGGCCGGCAGCGAGCGGAACGCACCGTAGTGCACCGCGGGCGCGGGGCCGGTGAACGTCACGGACCGAAGGCCCTGATCGAACGAGAAGCAGCTGTCACCGATATAGATGATCCCCGCCGGCAGGGTGACCTCCGTCAGCAGCGGGCAGCCGTTGAAGTTCGAGTCCTCGATGACGGCCAGCGTTTCAGGCAGCGTGATCCCGGCCAGGGCGGCCATGCCGTAGGTGGCAGAATCACCGATCACCTGGACGCCTTCCTCGATGCGCAGCGAGGTAATGGTCTGATTGTTGATGAACAGCTTGCGGTACAGGCTCCGGACCGGTTCGCCGTTCAATTGGGCCGGTACGGTCACCTCTCCGCCCGCGCCTGCGTAATCCCGCAGGCGGCGGCTGGAATCCAACGTAAACTCCTCCGCGTACGCAACGGCCGAGAACAGGAACAGCGCCGCCAGGCACAGCGAAATCCAGCGTTTTGTTGTCATCACCCTCATTCCTTTCTGTATTATACCTTCATTCCAAGTTCCATCAGCAGCTCGTCATCCAGCGCGCTGAAGCCGACGGCGGTCATGCCCTGCCGGAGCAGGAATCGGACGGCGCCGGCGTTGAAGCCGCTCACAAACACGCGCAGCGATGCAGCGCCCGCGGCCTTTGCCTGCGTGCGCGCCTTCGACACCAGCAGAGATCCGTATCCGCGCCGCCGGTATTCGTCCTCCACCAGCAGGTTCGTGATCCGGGCGACCTGGCCCTGGCGCTCCTGCGCCAGCTCCACATATCCTACGCGCTCGCCAAGGTTGTCGATCAGCGTCCATACATGGGGATCAATCAGCCGCGGCTCGTAGATCCGGGTGATGTAATCGACATGCTGGCGCGGGATCGGCTGTACCGTGAGCGATATGGCAAAGCTGTCGCCGTCCGCCCGGATCGCGGGCTGATAACAGGCTGTGGTATCAAATATGTACCGGAGTTCACCTCCGGAGAACTCCGCCTTCGGCAGTTCAAGGAACCGCATGGCCTGTCAGTCCAGGCTTTCCGGGTAATCGCCCTGGTCATGCAGCGCTTTCAGGGATGCCTGAACCGTCGCCTTGTCCTCGTGATAGGTGATGCCGAACCATACCGCGTTCGTTTCCAGCACCTCGACCGGCATCGCCACCTCATGCATCAGCTGGTCTACCAGGGCGGGCAGCACGTATTCCTTCTTCATCGGATCGCCGTCCGGAGCCTTCAGGAAGGACGCGAAATGCGGTTCCGCGGTTTCAAAGAACCAGGGGGTGAAGCCCCAGAAATTCATGGAGACCAGCGCGTTTTCCTTGAGCGGCACACCGGCCGGATCGTTTTCAAAATCCTTGATCACGCCGTCCGTGTCGCGCTTGATCTTGTAGGTTTCCGTCACCTTGACCAGGTGGCCGGACTCGTCGGTATCGCACACGCCGCGCGTGACGGTGCCGTTTTCAGAGATGGTGTTCTTCAGGTAGTAGGCGACCATGGAGGCGCGGACGCTTTCGCCCTGCATGCGGTGCAGGCTGTCCGCCATCGCCTTGAAGGCGTCCTTGCCGTAGTAGTCATCCGCGTTGATCACCGCGAAAGGCTCGTGGATCACGTCCTTCGCGACCAGCACGGCATGCACCGTGCCATAGGGCTTCGTCCGTCCCTCGGGCGCGGCAAAGCCGTCCGGCAGGCTGTCATACTCCTGGTAGGCGTATTCAACGTGGACTTTCTTCGCGATCTTGTCGCCGATCATCTGCCTGAAAACCTCGTCCATGGACTTGCGGATGACGAAGACCACTTTGTCAAAGCCCGCCTGAATGGCGTCGTAAATGGAATACTCCATCAGGATTTCCCCGTGGGGTCCGATGCGGTCAATCTGCTTGTTGCCGCCGTAACGGGAGCCCAGGCCGGCTGCCATGATCAGAAGCGTCGTGTTCATAAGATATTCCCCCTTCAATAAATTTATCAGGCTTGGTCAAATTTACCCGCGCACTTTTTCAGCAGCTCAATCACCGGCAGGTGCTGCGGGCAGGCGTTTTCGCACTGGCCGCAGCCGATGCAGTCGCCCGCTTTTCCGTGGTCCTTTGTCGCGCCCAGGTAGCGCTTCATCGAGGACGGACCGTCCTCATAGATCAGCCAGTGGTTCATCGCGGCAAAGACGCCGGGGATCTGGATATTCATCGGACAGCCGTCCACGCAGTAGCGGCAGCCGGTGCACCCGATGCTGTCAACGCTGGTCAGGGCTGTGCGCGCCCGGTCGATCACGGCTGCCTGCTCATCCGTCAGCGTCTCAAAGCTGCCCATCGTGCGTAGGTTGTCCTCCATCTGCGCCAGCGAGGACATTCCGGACAGCACCGTCAGGATCCCCTCCCGTGAAGCGGCGAACCGGAGCGCCCAGCTGGCGCACGTAGCATCCGGATCCGCCGTTTTCAGGATCGTCTGGACCCGCTCCGGCGGATTGGCCAGGATCCCGCCCTTCACCGGCTCCATCACGACGACCGGTTTCCCGTGCAAACGCGCCACCTCATAGCAGCGGCGCGACGCGACGCGCGGGTCCTCCCAGTCCGCGTAGTTGAGCTGCAGCTGGACGAACTCCGCGTCCGGATGCTCATTGAGGAGCTGGTCCAGCAGCTCCGGCGTATCATGGAACGAGAAGCCCCAATG
>CACXEB010000207.1 GCA_902766515.1 uncultured Eubacteriales bacterium | reverse complement strand
GGTGACGCTGACCGACTTCGCCCATGACGCCTTCGGGGAGCCGACGCCCCTGCCGGTCTGGCTGGATGACGAGGGCACCCTGGCGAAAGATGCCGTGCTGATCCAGGACGGCATCCTGACCGGGTATATGAACAGCCGCGAATCGGCCGCGCATTTCGGCGTCCAGCCGCTGGGCAATGCCCGCGCCTGGGACTTCAACGACGAGCCGCTGATCCGGATGCGCAATACCTGCATCCTGCCCGGAACGAGCACGTTGGAGGACATGATCGCTTCCATCGACGACGGCTATTACCTGATCGACAGCTCCAACGGGCAGGCGGACCTGACCGGGGAGTTCATGTTCGGCGTTTCCCTGGGCTACGAGATCAAACACGGCAAGCTGGGGCGGGCCCTGCTGGATACGACGGTGTCCGGCATCGCCTTCGACATGCTGAAAACGGTGGACATGGTCTCCGACCGGGTCACCTGGTCGTCCAGCGGCTTTTGCGGCAAGAAGCAGCCCATGCCCGTGGGGATGGGCGGCCCGGACATGCGCTGCCGCATTACCATCGGCGGGCGCTGAGGAAGGAGGCGGAAGCATATGAACGACCTGAAAGCGATCTCCTCGAAGCTGGAATCCCTGCTCCGGGCCGAGGGCGCGGCGCTGTACGAATACCGGCTCTCCGTGAGCGAAAAGCGGGAACTGAACACTGAGAAATCCGATTTCAACCTGTACCGGACCATCTTTGACCAGCGCGTGTCCGTGACGGTGATCCAGGACGGCAAAAAGGGCACGGCCTCCGGAAATGACCTGAGTGACGACGGCCTCCAAAAGGCGGTGTCGGACGCGCTGGCCGGCGCGGCCTCCTCAGTAGCGGACGACGCGAACGCCATCGCGGAACAGCAGGCGCCGGAAACCTTCCAAACCGGCTGCCCGGAGGCGGATATGCCGCGGTTTTACAACTGCCTGCAGACGATGATGGACATGATCGCGCGGGACTATCCGAAGGTCAGCCTGCTGCAGGTGATCGCCGACCATACCCGTTCGCATACCCTGTATGCCAACTCGAACGGTACCCGCTTCGTCCATGACAACGGCATCTATCATGTCATGCTGGAAATGTCCGGCTCGGACGGGACGCGAAACACGGGCCTGGATTACACGGGCCTGTCCACCCATGACCTGGATACGCCGCTCATCCGGCAGGGCGGCATCGAACAGCATCTGAAGGACGTGGAGGCGAGCCTGAACCCGGTCAGCCTGACCGGCAAGTTTGAGGGAACGGTCATCTTCACGCCGGATTGCCTGGGCAATTTCCTGTACATGCTGGCCAGCAATTACCTGATGGGCAGTGTGATCATCGACGGCACCAGCCAGTGGCTGGACAAGCAGGACCAGCAGGTCGCCAGCGGCCTGGTGACCCTTTCCCTGAAGGCCCGGGACGACCGTATCGCCGAATGCGAGCCCTTTACCGGCGACGGTTACAGGGCCGAGGACGTGACGGTGGTCGATCATGGCGTGCTGCGCAGCTTCCTGCTGAACCTGTACGCCGCCAATAAGACGGGCCGGCCGGTCACCCGGAATACCAGCTTCTCCGTGGTGATGGAAGCCGGGGAAACCCCGCTCGGGGATATGATCGCGCAGGTGGACCGCGGCCTGATCGTGGGCGGCTTTTCCGGCGGCGAACCCGGCGCGAACGGTGAGTTCTCCGGCGTGGCGAAGAACAGCTTCTACATCGAAAACGGCCGCGTCGTCGGCGCGGTCACCGAGACCATGATCAACGGCAACCTGGAGCAGGTCTTCCGGGACGTTACCGCGGTCTCCCGGGAGCAGGTCTGCGACGGCAGCACCGTGCTGCCCTACATGGCCAGCAGGGGCATCGTCATCGTTTCCGGAAAATAATCAGCAATTTTCCGACTTTTCATCCGGCTGTTTTTATGCTATACTGTCAAGGCTGTTTGCCGAGAACGGCAACCGGCGGAGGAGGAAGCATGAAACAGCCGATTTTATTGATTATGGCAGCCGGCATGGGCAGCCGGTACGGCGGGATGAAGCAGGTGGACCCGGTCGGGCCGTCCGGCGGAACGATCCTGGACTACAGCCTGTTCGACGCGTACCGCGCGGGCTTCCGGCGTGTCATCTTTCTGATCCGGCCGGAGATGAAAGCGGACTTTGAAGCGCATATGAGCGAGCGGATCCGGGGCGCCATGGAGGTCACCTACGCCTGCCAGACGCTGGATATGCTGCCGGAGGGCTTTACCGTCCCGGAAGGCCGTGCGAAGCCCTGGGGCACGGGGCACGCGGTGCTGTGCTGCAAGCCGTATATCGACGCGCCGTTCTCGGCCATCAACGCCGACGACTACTATGGGGTGGAGGCCTTCCGCAAGGCCTATGATTTCCTCAGCACCAATGAGCAGGAGAACCTCTACATGATGGTCGCCTATGAGCTCCGGAACACGCTGACGGAAACGGGTTATGTGTCCCGCGGCGTCTGCTCCGCGGACGATCAGGGCAACCTGAAAACCATCGTGGAGACCACGCATATCATCTCCACGGTGGACGGACCGCTCTATACCCTGGACAGCGAGATCTACCGCAAACTCGCGCCTGAAACGCCGGTCAGCATGAACCTCTGGGGCTTCATGCCGTCTCTGCTGCCCGCGCTGGAGCGGGATTTCCGCGCTTTCCTTTCGGAAAACGGCCAGTCGCCCAAGGCGGAATTCTACCTGCCCTTCGCGGTCAACGACATGATCGCCTGCGGCGAGGCGGGCGTGCGGATGCTGACGACGCCGGACCGCTGGCACGGCGTGACCTATCACGAGGACAAGGCGGCGGTGCAGCGCGCGATCCGTGAGCTGACGGACGCGGGCGTCTATCCGGAACAGCTCGTATTGGGGGAGAAGACATGCTGACGATCCGCGATTTGTTTGATCTCGACCATTCCCTGGCGGGTTCCTTCCTGGCCGGCCTGACCTGGCCCTGGGAGGCGCTGCCCCTGATCAAGACGGAGATCCTCCGCCTGATCGATACGCTGCCGAAGGACGAGTATACCGAGGTGGCGCCGCAGGTATGGGCGCACCGGACGGTTACGATCGCGCCGACGGCCTCCCTGACGGGCCCGGCCATCATCGGGCCGGGGACGGAGGTGCGGCCCGGTGCCTTTATCCGCGGGAGCGCGCTGGTCGGCGCGGACTGCGTGGTCGGCAACTCGGTCGAGCTGAAAAACGTGATCATCTTCGACCACGTCCAGGTGCCGCATTACAACTACGTGGGGGACAGCATCCTGGGCTACTGCGCCCATATGGGCGCCGGCGCGGTGACCTCCAACATCAAGTCGGACCGGACGCTGGTGGTGGTGCGCGACGGGGAGCAGGCGATCGAAACCGGCCTGCGCAAGATGGGCGCCATGCTGGGCGACCATGTCGAGGTCGGATGCAACAGCGTCCTGAATCCCGGAACGGTCATCGGCCGCGGCAGCCGCGTCTATCCGCTGTCCAGCGTGCGGGGCGTCGTTCCGGCCGGATATATCTACAAGAACAACGCAGAACAAGTCAAGATCAGGGAGCAAGGAGAGTAATCTATGGGCAAATACTTTGGCACGGACGGTTTTCGCGGGGAGGCAAACGTCACCCTGACAGCGGATCACGCGTTCAAGATCGGCAAATTCCTGGGCTGGTATTACGGCGAGAAGCGCCGGAAGGAAGGCGAAGACGGCGCGCCCCGCGTGGTGATCGGCAAGGATACCCGCCGCTCGAGCTATATGTTTGAATACGCGCTCTGCGCGGGCCTGACGTCCACCGGCGCTGACGCCTACATCATGCACGTGACGACCACGCCCAGCGTGTCCTACGTGGTGCGTACGGAGGCGTATGACTGCGGCATCATGATTTCCGCCAGCCACAATCCGTTTTATGACAACGGGATCAAGCTGATCGCCGCCACGGGCGAGAAGATGGACGAAGAGACCATCGACGCTGTCGAAGCCTACCTGGACGGCCTGACCCCCGAACCTCCGGCCGTCACCCGCGACCGCATCGGCAAGACGGTGGACTTCGCCGCGGGCCGCAACCGTTATATCGGCTTCCTGATCTCGCTGGCGACCCGGTCCTACCGCGGGATGCGGATCGGCCTGGACTGCGCGAACGGCTCCTCCTGGATGATCGCGAAGTCCGTGTTTGACGCCCTGGGCGCCCGGACCTATGTCATCGGCGCGGACCCGGACGGCCTGAACATCAACCGGGGATACGGCTCCACGCATATGGAAGCTCTGCAGCGCCTGGTGCGGGAAGAGAAGCTGGACGTAGGCTTTGCGTTCGATGGCGACGCTGATCGCTGCCTCTGCGTGGATGAGACCGGCGAGATCCTGACCGGCGACCACATCATCTACATCTGCGGCCGCTATATGAAGGACCACGGCGAGCTGCCCGGCAACCTGGTCGTCAGCACGATCATGTCCAACTTCGGTTTCTTCCGTTCCCTGGACGAGGCGGGGATCGCTTATGAGAAGACCGCGGTGGGCGACAAGTATGTCAGCGAGGCCATGGGCCGCAACGGCAGCCGCCTGGGCGGCGAGCAGTCCGGCCATATCATTTTCAAGAAGTACGCAACGACCGGCGACGGTGTGCTGACCGCGATCAAGGTCATGGAGGTCATGCTGGAGACCAAGCACACCCTGAGCGAGCTGAAGCAGCCCATGTACTTCTATCCCCAGACGCTGAAGAGCGTTCGTGTCACCGACCAGCAGGCGGCGCTGGATGATCCGGACGTAAAAGCCGCGATCGAAGCAGCCCAGGCGAGAATCGGCGATAACGGCCGGATCCTGGTCCGCCGCAGCGGCACCGAGCCCGTCATCCGCGTGATGGCCGAGGCGGAGGAGCAGGCCGTCTGCGACGCTGCCGTGCGCGACATCATTTCGGCGATCGAGAGCAAAGGATTCTGATCAGCGTGAATATGCATCAGGCCGGGTCCGTTTGGACCCGGCCTGATGCATTTTGCAATGGATCAGGGCGCCATGTGCGGGATACCCTGCGCCTCGGCCCAGTCCGCGACCGCGCCGGAACAAATCAGGATTACGGTGCTGCCGTCAAACGCGTCAGGCGCGATGGTGACGTCGGTCCGGTCGATCTGGATATTGACCGGCTCGCCCAGGTTAGCAAACGCCTGTGACTCGATCACGGTGGTATCG
>CACXEB010000206.1 GCA_902766515.1 uncultured Eubacteriales bacterium | reverse complement strand
CTGGGCGTCCTCACCGTCAGCAAGCGGCCGGCGACCATCTCCACCCAGACCGAAACACAGGTCTACAACGGCCAGCCCATCGTGGCCACCTCCGTGCCGATGACCGGCTTCGTGGCCGGGGAATACCCGGACGTGACGGCCACCGGCTACCAGAAGGATGTGGGCACTTCCGACAACACCTATACCATCAACAGCTGGAGCGGCAATCCGGACAACTATACCATCACCGAAACGCTCGGCACCCTGACCGTCACGAAGGCGCCTTTGACCGTCGAAACCGGCTCGGCATCCAAAACCTATGACGGCACCCCGCTGACCAAGGACACGTATTCGGTCTCCGGCCTCGCGGACGGCGAATCGATCACCGTCACCGTGACGGGATCCCGGACCGACGCCGGCACCTCGCCGAACACCTTCAGCATCAGCTGGAGCGGCGCTGACAAAGACAACTATGATCTGACGGAAATCCCGGGCGTCCTTGAGGTCAAGAAGAAGGCGGCGACGATCGCTACCGGCAGCGACTCCCAGGAGTACAACGGCATGCCCATTTCGAGCACCGACGCGCCGATGTCAGGCTTCCTGGAGGGCGAATGCCCCAGCGTCTATCCCAGGGGCTCGCAGACGGATGTCGGCTCCTCCTCCAATACCTATGATATCGAGTGGAGCGCGGGCGTCAACAAGGACAACTACGATATCACGGAAACCCTGGGCACCCTGACGGTCACCGCGCGCACCCTGTATGTCCATACAGACTCGGATGAAAAGACCTATGACGGCACACCGCTGACAGCGGGAGCGAGCGTCTACGGCCAGGCGCCCGACGAGGTGATCACGGTGACCGCCACCGGCACGATCACGAACGCCGGCTCCACAAGCAATACCTACACCATCAACTGGAACGGCAATAAATCCACCAATTACTCGATTGATGAAGACATCGGCACGCTGACGGTCGGTCAGCTTCCGGTACGATTGACGGCAAATTCAACGTATGACTATGACGGAGAGCCTCACCAGGCGATGCTGCAGGTAGTATGTGCCGCCGGGCCGACAGTCACCGAGAAAAGCCTGGGCGTATGGCGGATCACTTTTTCATGGGGAGATATCATCGAAGTATCGATACCGACCTATGAATCGGAGCCCGGCAATTACCCTGTCACCATCAACACAAATATGGTCTCAGGCAAACGAGATAATTATGCCTTTGTCACAGCCGGAAGCAGGCTTGTCATCAATCCGCCCGGTGAATGAACGCTCCCTGAAATGAGGTCTATGACATGAAAAAAGCGGGTCAATTCCTGATTCCCCTGGCCGCCGCGCTGCTGGTCACGATGCTCGTGTGGATCGGCACACTGGGTCCCCTGGACCGATGGGTGCAGGACGCGCTGTTCCAGCAGCCGGATGTGCCCTCGACGGATATCATGATCGTCGGCATCGACGAGCTCGCCCTGGATATGTACGGTCCCTACCATACCTGGGACCGGAGCATCATGGCGTCCGCGCTTGAGGCGCTGGCGGCCGATCCGGACAACCTGCCCGCCGCTGTCGCGATCGATGTGAACTACGCGGGACACACCTCCCCGGAATCGGATGACCGGCTGGCGCGGGCCGCCGCGGCACTGGGGTGTACCATCACCGCCACCATCGCCGAATACGGAAATCGCACCGTCTGGGAAAACGGCCACGCCGTCGCATTTGAATCCTCAGCCATCATCAATTACAAAGAGCCCTATGAAGCGCTGCGGGCGGGCACGACGCAGGGACACATCAATGTCATGCCGGACACGGACGGCATCGTGCGCCACGCGCTCCTGTACGTGGAGCCCGAGCCCGGCCAGCGCGTCTGGTCCATGGCCTATGAAGCGGCGCACATGTACGCCGAGCGGAACGACATCCCGCTGAACCTGCCCGAAACGATCGGGAAAGGCCATTTCTACGTGGCGTATACCGGCCACCCCGGCGATTACTACGAGGACATCTCCATCGCCGCGCTGATCGCCGGCGCCATCCCGCCCGGCTACTGGGCGAACAAGATCGTCCTGATCGGTCCTTACGCCACGGCGCTGCAGGATACCTATTTCAGCGCCATGGACAAGGCGGAGCCCATGTACGGCGTGGAGATCCAGGCCAACGTCATCCAGGCGATGATCGACGGCCGCTACAAGACCGAAGTGGCCGACATGCCCCAGCTGGCGATCCTCTTCGTGCTCTGCGCGGCAGGCATGTTCTGCTTCCGCCGCATGAAGCTGTGGCAATGCCTGATCGTGTTCGCCGTGCTGGTGCTGATCGGTTTCGGCCTGCCGTATCTCCTGTATCCCGCTGGCTTCGTCACGCATCCGCTGTGGCTGCCGTCCGCGGCGGTGATCCTGCTGCTGGCGGCCATGCTGGAGCGGTTCCGGCGTACCATCAAGGAGCGCCAGGCGCTCGCGCTGGAAAAGGAACGCATCAGCGCCGAGCTGTCCCTCGCCACGCGCATCCAGGCGAGCGCGCTTCCCAAGACCTTCCCGCCCTTCCCCGACCGGCACGAGTTTGATATCTACGCCTCCATGACCCCCGCGAAAGAGGTCGGCGGCGACTTCTATGACTTCTTCATGATCGACGAGGACCACCTGGGACTGGTCATCGGCGACGTCTCCGGCAAAGGCGTCCCGGCCTCGCTGTTCATGATGGTCGCGATGGCGCTGATCCGCCACGTCTGCATGCGGGAATCCAGCCCTGCCAAGGTGCTGCAGTCCGTCAATACCGAAATCTGCGCGCGCAACCCGGAAGAGATGTTCGTCACCGTCTGGCTTGGCATCCTGGAGATCTCCACGGGCAAATTGGTCGCGGCCAACGCCGGGCACGAATTCCCCGCCCTCCGGAAGGCGGACGGGCATTTTGAGCTGTTCAAGGACCGGCACGGCTTCGTGGTCGGCGGTATGGCGGGCGTCCGCTACCGGGAATATGAGCTGCAGCTGGAGCCCGGCGACAAGATCTTCGTCTACACGGACGGCGTCGCCGAGGCGACCAACAGCAGCGAGGAGCTGTTCGGCACCGACCGGATGCTGGAAGCCCTGCGCCGCGCCGAAGACGCGCCGCCCGCCGGCATCCTGGAATCCGTCAGCAGGGGCGTCCAGGACTTTGTCGGCACCGCGCCCCAGTTTGATGACCTGACCATGCTCTGCCTGCACTACAAAGCTGTTCCACCTGAAGCCGCACCATCCGCCGAATAAACCGGCGCGCTCAGGGATTCCGTACCTAAGAGGACAGCGGATGACGGCGCTGTCCTTTCTGAAAGGTTCTGTGAGG
>CACXEB010000205.1 GCA_902766515.1 uncultured Eubacteriales bacterium | reverse complement strand
GGTCGCCACGATGGTGTTGCGGCCGTACCGGTCGGCCTCATAGGGGACGCCCGCCGCGTCCAGCTCGCGCTTGACCAGCGCGGCGGTGCGGTCCAGGTCCCACCGGAGTTCGGGATACATGTGCAGCTCCCGGCGCAGCCGGACCAGTTCCTCCTGGCAGACCGGCGCAATCGTATAATCCATGTCCGTTTCCCTCTTTCCATCCGTTCTGTTGCTGTGAAAAGCAGGCGGAGAGCTCGTCTCCGCCTGCCTGTTTGATCCTTGGACCGGTATTTGCGGGAAATTACTCCTCGCCGGCCAGGTACGCGTCCAGCTGACGCTGCGCTTCGGCCTGAACGGCTTCGATGCCCGCGCGCTTGAGCTCTTCCTGGATGGTGGGCAGCTTCTCGTTGATGTCCAGGGTGCCGGTCAGCAGCTCGGCGGAGTACTTCGCCATGACGGCGGAGCAGGCCGCGCACTCGGCTTCGACATCGGACTTGTTGAAGCTGAAAGCGCCCAGGGTGGAGACGAGCGCCTTGTCATAGTCGGCATAGATCTCGTTCCAGTCATAGTAGGAGTCGATGGTGCAGGAAGCGTTGACCACGGAACCGGTGACGAAGCCGTCCATGGACCAGTTGCTGCTGCCCTGCTCGGTGCGCTGGACGACCTTGATGCCCTGGTCGTTGGTCACATAGTTGAAGTGGACGCCCTCAACGCCGAAGCGGAGGATGTCGCGGAAGGTGCGGTCGGTGTTGAGCAGCTCAAGGTACTTGAGGCAGGCGACCGCCTGTTCTTCGGAGGCAGCCGCGTTGATGGCGTTCATGGCGCCGCGCATGGTAGCAGTGGACATGAAGGGGCCGGAGTAGGAGGAGCCTTCGACATTGATCTTGGCCCAGCTGGAGTAGCCGGTGTAGTAGCCGCGCCACGCGGAGCCGGAGCGGATGGCCGCGCGGATGTCGCTGCCGATGGAGTCGATCGTCGCGGCGTCAGGATTGATGTAGCCCATCGTGTACCACTTGTGCAGCAGGCGGTAGCGCTCCATCAGGACCTCATCCTCCCAGAAGGGGATGATCTTGCTTTCACGCTCGGTGCCGGCCAGGTGATAGGGGGAGCAGAGGTAGGAGCCGGCGATCCACTGCGCGGAGTTGGTCATGCCGGTCAGGCCGGCCTTGCCCATCATCAGCGGGTAGGCGGGATCCGTGTAGTTCTGCTTGTAGGCCTCGAGCATGGGCTCCAGGTCCGCAAAGTCCATCTTCGCGGGAATGGTGATGCCGATGGCTTCAAAGCGGTCCTTGTCGAAGCGGAAGAACTGCTCGCTGGCCATGTCCTTCAGGGTCGGCACCGCGTAGATGCGGCCGTTGATCGAGCCGGCCACGTCCCAGTACTTCTGGTCGATGCATTCGTACAGGGCGGGGGTCGCGGTCTTCACCAGGTCGGTGATGTCGTAGAAGCGCTCGTCCAGGGCGTTGTCCACGAAGCTGTTGGCCCAGTCGCAGGTGAAGGTCATGTCATAGTAGGTGTCCGCGCCCATGTCGGTCGCGAACTGTTCGTCCGTCTTGAAGATCAGGTCGACCACGACGCCGATCTTTTCAGCGGAGTAGGCGTTGGCGGCATCGACGACCAGCTTGACGTCGATGGGGGCGTCGCCGTAGACCCACCAGATGATCTTCGCGGGTTCATCGGCCTTTGCGGCGGTCAGGCCCACGGAAAGGAGCAGGGTCAGCGCCAGGGCGAGGGACAGGAATCTTTTCATTGGGGATACCTCCTTTTTCTATTCAAACGGCTGCAACAAGCCGCTTGTGACGGGAATCAGCCCTTGACCGCACCGATGGTGAGGCCGCCCACGAAGTACCGCTGGAAGAAGGGGTAGGAGCAGGCGATGGGGATGACCACGACCATGACGATGGCCATGCGCATGGTCTCGGACGGGAGGTTCTGCATGGATTCCTCCCGGAAATACTCCTCGTTCTTGGCCATGAAGGAGATGTTTTTCTCGATGGAGATCAGCACGTACTGCAGCGGGTACAGCTCCCGGTGGTTGCTGTCCAGGTACAGCATCGCGCTGTACCAGGCGTTCCAGTAGTTGAAGGTCAGGAAGAGGCCGATCGTGGCGATGACCGGCAGGGAGATGGGCAGCACCAGCTGGGTGAATATGCGCAGCTGGCTCGCGCCGTCGATCTTGCCCGATTCGATGATGCTGTCCGGCACCGTCGTCTGGAAGAAGGTGCGCATCACGATGACGTAGAAGGTCGAGCACGCGCCCGGCAGGATCATGGACAGGTAGGTGTTCTTGAGGTGGTAGACCTGGGTGTTGATCATATAGGTCGCCACCAGGCCGCCCGAAAACAGCATCGGGATCAGCAGCATCATCGTGTACAGGCCCTTGAGCCGGTAGTTGGGCCGCGACAGGCAGTAGCCGAGCGTCGAGGTGAGCACCAGCCCCAGCATCGTGCCGACGATGGTGATGCCGATGGAATTGAGGAAGGAGCGCCCGATATAATCCTTGGAGTTCCAGAGGTATTCATAGGCGCCCGCGGACAGCTCCGAGGGGAAGAAGGAGTAGCCGTTGGCGGCGATGGACGCCTCGGAAGAGATGGAAATGATCAGCACGAACAAGACCGGCAGCAGGGTCATCAGCGCCAGCAGGATGAATATCAGCGAAAAAATGACGTTGGTGACGGGGTGGATCTGGTTGAACCGGCCCAGTCCGGCGGTCGGATGAAGGGCGTCAGGCTTGGACAATCGCAATTCCTCCTTTCAGCGGCGCGGGGCCGGTCAGAACAGCCCGCTCTCCGGGTCGATGCGCTTGACGACCAGGTTGGCCCCGATCAGCATGATGCAGCCAAACGCGCTCTGCAGCAGCGACACGGCGGAGGAGTAGTTGTAGTTGTTGTTCTGCATCAGCGCCTTGTAGACGTACACGTCCAGCGTCTGGGTCACGTCGATCAGGGAGTTGGAGTCCCTGGTGACCTGGAAGAACAGGCCGAAATCGGTGGAGAAGATGTGGCCCACGTTCATGATGAACATGATGGAAATGATGGGGCGGAGCATCGGCAGGGTGATGCTGCGGGTCTGCTGCCACTTGGTCGCCCCGTCGATCACGGCGCTTTCGTACAGGCTCTGGTCGATGCCGGTGATGGTGGCCATGTAGACGACCATCGAATAACCGAAGGTCTTCCATGTGTTGATGAAGATCAGGATCCCGGGCCAGGGGCCCTTGTCCTGGTACCACAGCCTCGGCGTGCCGCCCAGCGCCTTGATGATCGTGTTGATCAGGCCCTTGTCCGTGGAGAGGAAAGCGAACACGAAATAGCTGACCACGATCCAGCTCAGGAAATGGGGCAGGAAGACGGCGGTCTGGCACACCTTGGCCAGCTTGCGGGAATGCAGCTGGGTGATCATGATCGCCAGCGCGACGGGCAGCGTCACGCCGATCAGGATGAAGACGATGTTGTAGGCCAGCGTGTTGCGGAAGATGTTCAGCACGTCGGGCGAGCGGAACAGGAACTCGAAATTCTTGAAGCCCACCCACTTGGAATGGACGAACAGGCTGTAGATGAAGCCCTTGCCGGCCTTGACCTTGTAGTTCTTGAACGCGAACACGATGCCGAAGAGGGGCACGTAGCAGAACGCGATAAACCAGGCGACGGTCGGAAGGGAGAGCAGGGTGAGCTCCAGGTCGTCCCAGGTAAACCGCCGGCGCTTTTTCGGGGCCGCCGCTTTGCCTTGATCGACGGTCAGGTCCTTCTTTGCCATGTGCGTCCCTCCTTTGCCAATCAGCCACGGCCTCCGCCGTTCAAGCGCGCCTGGACTGATTTCTTTACCGTTCACAAATAAATATATCACCGGAAAAACGGATATGCAAGTGTTTTCCCTGTCTTTTTTGCAGGAAGTCGCCACTTTTTGACGAACATAACGAAGTGATTCAACGGGGCATGTTCAGAAAAGGGAGGCAGCATGGACGGCGGACTTCTGATCGGGATCGACGGCGGCGGCACGCACTCCACGGCGGCGGCGGTCTGGCCGGACGGCCGGGTCGCGGCGTGGACGGAAGGCGGCGGCTGCAACTACCACCACGCAGGCGTAGAGGCGGTCCGGGAGCGGATCGGCGGGATGGTGCGGACGCTCTGCGAGCAGGCGCACGCGCAGCCGGCTGCCGTCTGCGTGGGGATGTCCGCGCTGGACGGCCCGGCGGACGCGCAGACCCGGGCGCTGTTTCAGTCCGACGCGCTGCGCGGGGCGGAGCTGGACCTGCAGTCGGACGCCTATGCGGCGCTGATGGGCCTGACCCGGGGCGGATCGGGCATGATCGCCATCTGCGGCACGGGCTCCATGCTGCTTCTGATGGACGAAATGGGCCGGCAGCACGCGAGCGGCGGCTGGGGCTACCTGCTGGATGACGCCGGCAGCGGCTACGGGATCGCCCGCGACGCCCTGCTGGCGGTGGCAGCGGCCTCGGACGGCGTCGGGCC